>DASVCN010000040.1 GCA_036381595.1 Trueperaceae bacterium
GAGGATGAGGGCGGCTGGGTCGAGCGCGAAACCGCGCTAGCCTTCGCCAACTACGCCGACCTCGTCACCGCCCGGCTTGGCGACCGGGTCCAGGCCTGGGCCACGCTGAACGAACCGTGGTGCAGCGCTTACCTCGGCTACACCAGTGGCGAGCATGCTCCGGGCAGACGCGACCGCAGGGCCGGTCTCCAGGCCTCCCACAATCTGCTGCTCGCTCACGGCCTTGCTCTGCCCCTGATGCGCCGCAATGCCCCTTCTGCCCAGCACGGCATCGTCCTCAACCTCAATCCGGCCTACCCGGCAAGCGACAGCGAGGCCGACAGAGCGGCGGCGAAGCGTTACGACGGTTTCTTCAACCGCTGGTACCTGGACCCGCTTCTGCGGGGCCGCTATCCGGCGGACGTCTGGGAGGGCTACGGCAGCGACGTACCGAAGGTCGAGGAGGACGATCTGAAGACGGTCTCGGCGCCGCTCGACTTCCTCGGGGTGAACTTCTACAGCCGCTCGCTACTCGCGAAGGGGAGCGGTGACTGGCCAGCGGTCGAGTTCCGCCCACCCGGCAATCCGGTTACCGCGATGGGCTGGGAGGTCTACCCGGCGGCGCTGACCGAACTGCTCCTCCGCCTCCAACGCGACTACAGCGTGCCGGAACTCTACATAACCGAGAATGGGGCCGCCTACCCGGACCGGCTCGTAGGCGGGAAGGTCGATGACCGGGAGCGGATCGCCTACCTCGACGGGCACATCCGTGCCGTCGAGCAGGCGCTTGCAGCCGGAGTCCCGGTGAAGGGGTACTTCGCCTGGAGCCTGCTCGACAACTTCGAGTGGGCCCACGGCTTCGAGAAGCGCTTCGGCCTCGTGCATGTCGATTACGTATCGCAGGAGCGAACCCTGAAGGAGAGCGCGAAGTGGTACGGGCGGAGGGTCAGCAGCGGGGCCCCGGAACCTGTCGGCTAGCTGGAGCGGGAGCGGCCGTCCGAAACCGGTCACGGTCAGGCACCTCGAGCCGGTCCCGCCCCCGGTCCGGCCCCGACCGTAGTCGCCGGCCTTGCCCCGGCTCCAACCCGCCGCGTTACCATCGGGCATGCTGACAGGCGGGGGCGAGGGCGAGACAGGTGTGACAGAACGCCAGGAACGACTTGAAGCGCTACTGGCGGCGGTCTGTCACAACACCAGTTCAGCACTGTTCGTCCAGGACGAGAACAAGGTCTGCATCTACATGAACCCGGCCGCTGAAAGGCTTACCGGGTACTCGCTGGAGGAGGTCCGCGACCGGCCCCTCCACTACCTGCTGCACCACAGTAGACCGGACGGCACTCCATATCCGATCGAGGAGTGTCCCATCGACCGCGCCCTGACGGAGAACAGGCGAACCGAGGGCGAGGAGGTGTTCGTCCGCAAGGACGGCAGCTTCTACCACGTCGAGTTCGCCACCAGTCCGCTGCGTGGCGACGGAGGCGTCGGCGGGAACCTCGTGGAGGTGCACGACATCTCGCGGCGGAAGCAGAACGAGGTGCGTGAGCGGTTCCTGGTCGAACTCAATTCGGCTCTGCAGACGATCGACGATCCCGACAGCACGGTGGCCACCGCGGCGCGGATGCTCGGTAAATTCCTCAGAGCCGACCGCTGCACCTATGTCGAGGTCGAGGAGGACGAGGACCAGTTCAGGGTGCTGGGTGACTACGTGCGGGGCGACACGCCTCACATGGTGGGACGCTACGCCATCAGCGACTTCGGGGAGGCGGCGCTGAAGCTGCTGCGGAGCAACATGCCGTTCGTAGTAGAGGACGTGCGAGCCGACGAGCGCGTGACCAGGGACGACCAGGAGGTGTACGAGAAGATCGGGGCCAGGTCGCTCATCTTCGTCCCCATGCACAAGGAGGGCCGGTTGGTGGCGGGCTTGTCGGTCCAGCAGAGGTCGGCCCGTCAGTGGCGAGACCGCGACGCCGAACTCGTCCTTACCGTTGCCAACCGGTGCTGGGAGGCGCTCGAGCGAAGCCGGGTGGCGCGGGACCTGCGCGAGAGCGAGGAGCGGCTTCGCGGAGCGCTGAGCATCGACACGGTGGGCGTCATCTTCTGGGGCGAGGATGGCGAGATCCGCGATACCAACGAGGCGTTCCAGAGGATGAGCGGACGCAGCCGGGACGAAG
This sequence comes from Trueperaceae bacterium, assembly GCA_036381595.1. NCBI lineage: Bacteria > Thermotogati > Deinococcota > Deinococci > Trueperales > Trueperaceae > Trueperaceae bacterium. The sequence goes on from DASVCN010000040.1 coordinate 2,151, forward strand.
TGCTGGGGCTCACCTGGCGCGAACTCACCCCGCCGGAGTTCGCAGAGGTTTCGCTCAGGGCCTGGCGCCAGGTGAACGAGGTCGGCGAGATGACCCCGTACGAGAAGCGCTACTACCGGAAGGACGGTTCCACCTGGTGGGGCCTGTTCGCCGCCCGGAAACTGAACGAGTCCGAGGTGGTCGAGTACGTCCTCGACGTGTCCGAACGCAAGGAGGCCGAAGAGGAGGTGAAGCAGCTCAACGCTCAGCTCGAGCAGCGCGTGGCCGAGCGTACCGCCAAGCTGGAGGAGGCGAACCGGGAGCTGGAGGCGTTCAGCTACTCGGTCTCGCACGACCTGCGGGCGCCGCTGCGTGGCATCAGCGGCTTCAGCAAGGCGCTGCTCGAGGATTACGGCGAACAGCTCGACGATGGGGCGCGCGCCTTCGCCAGGCGGATAAAGTCTGGCGCCGAGCGCATGAACATGCTGATAGACGACATGCTCGCCTTCTCGCGGACCTCGAGGATGGACGTGCGGAGGAGCCGTGTCGACATGAGCGGTCTCGCCATCCAGGTAGCCGACGAGCTGCGCAGGGCCAGGCCGGAGCAGCAAGTGGAGCTCGACATCGAGCCCGGTCTGGTCGCTCAGGGCGACAGGAGGCAGCTGAGGATCGTCCTCGACAACCTGCTGGGCAACGCCTGGAAGTTCACTCGGGGCCGGCAACCGTCCCACATCGAGTTCGGCGCCCTAGAAGCGGAGGATGGCGCCGCGACCTTCTTCGTACGGGACAACGGCACCGGCTTCTCGATGAATTACGCGGAGAAGCTCTTCGTACCGTTCCAGCGACTACACGGTAGCGAGTTCGAAGGCAGCGGAGTTGGCCTGGCGACCGTCCAGCATGTCGTGCAGAAGCATGGCGGACGCGTCTGGGCTCAGTCGGAACCGGGCCAGGGAGCCACCTTCTACTTCACCCTTCCCCACAGCGCCTGAACAGGCGAACCTCGTCCGTCGCCCCACCCGGGTAAGAATCCCGTGAGGGAGAGGAAGATAACCTCCTCGCCGGCATGATCAAGGCACGAGAGAAGTTGTTCGAAGAGTGGGCGGCACTGGAACCGGCAAGGTGCTCGTGTGACCGGCAGGGCGGGTTCCTCGTAGGCAGCACCTACTTCCGCGCCTTCGAGGGGATCGCCAGCGACGCCATGCTCCGCCGCGAGGTCCAGCGCGCGCTGCACGAACGGGGTTGGCAGTGGCAGATCGATCTGGGCGACCCGGTCCTCGCCACCGTTCAGCCGGTCGAGACGATCGCGCCTTTCCGCGGGGCCGCTCCCGAGTACCCGGGAGAGGCTCTGCTCACCGCCTACCTGGGCGCGCTGAAGCGTAACTAGCCCGACGTCTCCGGAGGGGCGGTCGGCGCCGCAGAGGTAGCCACGTCGCCTTTCCCCTTCCCTGCGGTCCAGAAAACTGATAAGTTCTATCCACTAAAGGCGCGCCCGGTCTGGCTGGAAAGGCTCGGTGCGTCTATCCAGTGAGCAGGAGTGCGGCTGAGGCCGCGGAAGGGGACGGAATGGGCTGCTGCGACCCGAGCGAAGGCGTCAGAGCGCACAGAACCGAAACGTCGAGCGCGGGCTCGATAGACAGGCGAACGGTGCTCAAGGGGATGGCCGCGACCTTCGCAGGCATCATCCTGGGCGGAACGAACGTCGGCTTCGCGCAGAACAGGCGGATAAGGCTGGCCTTCTGCAGCCAACTCCTCTGCGTGGTTCCATACGAATTCACTCAGGCCAAGGGGTTCTTCGCCGACGAGGGCCTCGACGTCGAGCTCGTATACACCCGCGGTGGAAGCGCAGCGCTCCAGGCCCTCGTGGGCGGAGCCGTCGAATACGCCGCCACATCGTTCGACGCGGCGCTGCAGGCGTACAGCAACGGGGCCGAGATCCGCAGGTTCGCGACGACCGGCAGGCTGCCCCTGTTCGCACTGGCCACGGCACCCGACCAGGCGCAAGCGATAAACGAGATCGAAGACCTGGCCGGTAAGACCGTGGGCGTCTCGGCCCTCGGCAACGGCGACCATGTGCTGATGCTCTACCTGCTGGAGCGGGCTGGCGTCGACCCCTCCTCGATCCGCTTCGCCACCCTGGGCGTCAACCTCTACGACGCCCTCCGGCTCGGTCAGGTGGACGCCGGCTGGGTGCAGGAACCCTCGCTCACGCTCATCCGCGAAGCCGGCGGGGAAGTCCTCTTCAACGCCATGAACATCGAGCAGGCTCAGGAGTTCCTGGGCGGCGCCTACGCCTTCATGGGAGTGTCGGTCAGGGCAGAAGATATGGAGGAGCGGCTGGCAGAGATGCAGGCCCTGGGACGCGCCCTCGGCAACGGGCTGCGTGCCCTCAAGGAGGCGCGGCCGGAGGAGATCGTCGCTTCCCTGCCCACCGAGCTCATCGCCGGTGGTGACACCGCGCAGCTCGAACAGATCCTCGCCGAGCATGTCGACTCCCTCTACCCCGACAACGTCGCCATCGACGTGGAGGCGGCGGCCCGGGTGGTCGAGTCGCAGCGGACGGCGGGAGTGCTGGAGCAGGAGATAGACCTCGATCGCCTGCTGGCGACGGAAGTGTTGAGTGGCACCGGTGGCTGAAGCGATGTTGGAAGTTCGTGATCTCGAACTGGGCTACGGCGGGGAGCCCGTCCTCGAGGGCGTCGACCTGACGATCGGCACCGGCGAGTTCGCAAGCCTCGTGGGCCCGTCGGGCTCGGGCAAGAGCTCCGTGCTCCGCGCCATCACCGGACTGCAGCGGCCCGAGGCCGGGGAGATCGACCTGGGCGTCGACCGTGAACACCTGGGCATCCTGTTCCAGGACGATGCGCTGCTGCCTTGGCGCACCGTTCGCCAGAACGTGGCTCTGGGACTGAAGATGAGGGGCGCCTCGAGAACCGCCGCCGCCGAGCGGGCCGATACCTGGCTCGAGCGCCTCGGCCTGGCCGGTCTGGGCGACAGGTTCCCGCGTCAGCTCTCGGGCGGTCAGCGCAAGCGCGTCGCGCTTGCTCAGGTGCTGGCTCTCCAGCCCCGGCTGCTGTTGATGGACGAGCCGTTCGCTTCGCTCGACGCGATCGTCAGGCGCCGCATCACCCAGGACCTGCTCGAGTGGGTCGAACGCGAGCGACTCACGGTGCTGCTCGTCACCCACGACCTCGAAGAGGCCGTGAGCCTCTCCGACACCGTGCACCTGCTCTCGCGCGGCCCTCGCGCTCAGATCCGCGACAGCATCGACGTACCGATCCCGCGGCCGAGGGACCTGGTCGAAGTGCGCACCCACCCCGCCTACGCTCCCCTCCTGCGCAGACTCTGGAACGGTTTGGCGGACGAGGTCGAACCGGGGACCCAGAAGACCGGACTGGTGGAAGCATGAGGGCCGGCACCATCACGGGAACCAGCAAGCGAACCAAGCTGGCCCGGCGCCTCGGCGCCACCCTCCTGCTGCTCGCCATCTGGGAAGTGCTCTCACGCACCGGCGTATTCGATCCGTTCTACATGCCGGCGCCCACGCGTGTCTTCGCCACACTCGGCGAACTCTTCGCCGACGGCAGCATCTGGTCACACCTGCAGGCGACCTTCACGGCCGCGCTGGGCGGACTCCTCGTGGGACTGATAGTGGGGGCGTTGTTGGGATTCCTGGCGGCGCTGGTGCCGATCCTCTCCGAACTGCTCGAGCCGGTGATGATCCTGCTCAACGCGATCCCCAGGGTGATCCTCGCCCCGCTCTTCATCATCTGGCTGGGCATCGGGATCGGGTCGAAGATCGCTCTTGCCTTCGTGCTGGTCGCCGTGCTCACCTTCTTCGCCGTCTACAACGGAATCCGCGAGGTGGATGTGCGGCTCGTCGAGCGGGTACGGACGCTGGGCGGCAACTGGTGGGACCTGGTGCGGGAGGTCTATCTTCCCTCGGTCACCTCCTGGGTGCTGGGCAACCTGCGGGTAGCGGTCGGTCTCGCCTTCACAGGCGCCGTGGTGGGTGAGTTCGTGGCCTCGTTCCGAGGCCTCGGCTACCTGCTCTCCTTCGCCCAGAGCCAGTTCAACGCGCCCCTCACGATCGCCCTGATCGTGCTCATCATGACGTTCGTCCTGATACTGTTCGCTCTTGCCGGTCTCATCGAACGACGACTGCTCGCCTGGAGGTATAGATGAAGGTCGCCTACGTATTCAGCACGTCCGGACATACCGCCAGCTACAAACTGGGCAAGATGATCCTGCCTCAACTCGAGGAGGATCGTCATGGCGCCGAGGTGGTGGGGATGTTCTTCTTCGACGACAACACATTCGTGCTTCGTGAGGGCGACCCGTTGGGCGAGCGGCTCGCGGAAGTCGCTCGCGACAAGGGAATCATGCTGATGATGTGCGACCAGTGTGCCGAGGAACGCGGCTTCGCCAAGCGCAACTCCGACGGCAGCTGGCAGGTCACCGGGGCGGTTGACGGCGTGAGAGTCGGCTGCTTCCCGGATCTCTACGGCGCGCTCGCCGGCAACCCCCCGGACCAGGTGATAACCCTCTAGGGCCGGCAACCCCCCGGACCAGGTGATAACCCTCTAGCGAAGATCGGCGCAGAAGCCTGCGCTAGCTCCGGTTAGAGTGGCCCGTGCACCTCGCCGCCGCCAGCGATCTGGCCCGGGAGCTGATGGACGTGAACGGTCTCTCGGCCTGGGATTTCGCCTTCGATAGAGCCAGGAGGCGCCTTGGCGCCTGTTGGCCCACCCGTCAACGGATCACCCTTTCCCGGCAATTCGTCGAGCTCAACGACGAAGCGCTGGTGCGGGACGTGATCCTCCACGAGATAGCCCACGCCCTCACTCCCGGGGACGGTCACGGGCCCCGCTTCAAGCGGAAGGCCCGGGAGCTGGGTTGCAATCCCGCCGCCTGCGTCTCGGAAGCGGCGTTCAACGCCGCTCCGCCCCGCTTCATCCTCGAGTGCCCCCACTGCGGCCGGACCTGGCCTCGCTACAGGCGGCCCTCGGCCCGCCTCGTTTGCCGTTCCTGCCAGCTGGAGTTGCGGGACCGGGTCGGTGAACTCAGGGTCGGAAGAGCGGCCTGAAGCGGGTGACGTCTACCCACGACCAACGCCGTAGCTTCTGCATCATGAAGTAGGCGCCCGGGCCTCGTGCCGGTCGCGGGTTCGAGCGGGGGGACCATGAAGAAGCTACTTGCGATCGCCGGCATAGTCGTGCTCGGCGGCTTGATCGCACTGCAGATCGTCACGTTACGGGAGCGCAGAGTCGCAGCGCCGGTCGATGAGCACTCCACCTGGCAGGAGCAGGTGCTGGCATCGGCGGAAGAGATGGGGATAGAACCCACTTTCCCCGACGGCTCGGTCATCTCGGACCAGGGGGCCACCGGCTATCAGGTCGCCTACCTCATCGACAAGATGCTCACCGCGGCCGACGAGCGCACCAGCTGCAGCGACCCCGACCTGGGCTACGCCGATCCCAGCTACGCCTTCATCGACGTGCCCGAGGACCACTGGGCGCAGTCGGCGGCGCAGCGGGCCGCGAAGCTGGGCGTCCGTGAGGCGTTCCCCGAGGGGCGGTTCGAAGGCGGAGAGTACCTGACCGGCTTCCAGGCGCTGCTGCTGGTCACCAGAGCGATGGAGACGGTGGAGGCGAGGATCGACTGCGTCGCGATCGCCGGCGGAGGCTTCGCCCGGGTCGACCAGGAGAGCGCTCCTGCCGGCCTGAACGAGCTGGCAGCGCGCCTCGAGGAGAGCCTGTTGGCGGGCCTCGAGCAGAGGCTCGCGCGACTGAGGCCCGAGCTGGTAGCTCAGATTACGGCCGTTCTGGCGGAGGAGCTTGAAGGGATGGTAGCGAGCGCCGTCGGCGACAGTGCCGTCGTCGGGCCGCCCGGTCCGCCCGGTCCGCCGGGTCCGCCGGGACCCCAGGGGCCGCCCGGACCGGCGGGACCGCCGGGGCCGGCAGGTGAGGAGGGCGAGCGTGGACCGCCCGGCCCACAGGGGCCTCAGGGTCCACAGGGCCCTCCTGGTCCGCAGGGACCGCAGGGCCCGCCGGGCGAAGATGGCCGTGATGGAGGAGGTGGCGGCGCTGGCGGAGGTGGCGGCGGTGGCGATCGCGACGACGGGGGTCGCGGTCGCGGCAGAGGTCGGGGAGAGCACGACTAGTTCGCTGAGACCCGGATCGGGTCGACCGGCGTTCTGCTGTCGGTTCTGGTCCCGATCAGGCTGCTTCGAGCACTGCCCGCAGCCGGCTGCCCTTGCGGGGCGGGAACTTCAGGTGCTCGAGGATCGCCTTCAGGTCGGTCCGGTCGAAGCTCAGGATCCGCTCCTCGTCGACCAGGCGGTTGTGGATCAGGTCTTGCAGCAGGTGCTTGATCCCGCGCAGCAGTTCGTAGACGCTAACGGAAGCGTGCTGGTACATGTCCGCGAGCGCCTGCTGCAGGTAGGAGCGGGCCTGCGAAACCACCTGACGGAAACGCTCCTGCTCGCTGCGCGACTGAACCTTCACCGCGTTCACGAGGCGCTTCACGCACCCCAGGGTGCTCTCGATCGCGGGCCGGAGGGCGCTGAAGTAGCTGGCAGCGTCAGGACCGACCGACGGAAGCAGCTTCGTGGCAGACTCGTAACCATCTATCAGTTGCAGTAGTTCGCGCTTCGGATCGTTCATAGGGGCAAGGCCGGCTCCTCGCCAGCGACTGACAGTCTACCCAACCTGCTGATCGACGCTGTGAAGGATTTCGACTTCGGGCCCGGACGCGGGATCCCGGCGGGCGAGCGCCTTGCGGTCCCTCTGCCGGCCCCCGGAGCGCGTTCCGTGAGGCGCGCGCCTCCGCTTCTTCGCCGCGATCCCCGTGCGGATATCATGGCCACTCATGGAGGAACCGGATACCAGCCGGCGAACGCCGAGGGTTTGCGTGGTCGGGTCGGCCAATACCGACCTCATCGCGCGGATCGAGCGTGTGCCCGAGCCGGGTGAGACGATCATGGGCACGGAGTTCCGGATCGGATTCGGCGGCAAGGGCGCGAATCAGGCGGTGATGGCGGCGAGGCTGGGGGCACACGTCGTCGCCGTCGTGAAACTCGGCCGCGACCAGTTCGGCGATAGCACGGTTCGCAACTTCGAGGAGCAGGGGATCGACATCTCCCACGTCAGCCTCGTGGATGGAGTGTCGTCGGGCGTGGCGCCGATCATGGTCGAGGAGGAGAGCGGCCAGAACCGGATCGTCGTCATACCCGGAGCCAACGCCACGCTCTCGCCGGCCGATGTTCGAGCCGCGGCTGAAGACGTCAGGAACTGTGACGTCCTCATCTGCCAGCTGGAGACGCCGCTGGCCGCCACCGTCGAGGCGTTCAGGATCGCGCGCGAGGGCGGTGCGATGACAGTCCTGAATCCCGCACCGGCCGCTCCGCTGGGCGAAGAGGTCCTTGCTCTGACCGACGTGCTCGTGCCGAACGAGTCGGAAGCCGAGGCCCTCACCGGCATGCCCGTAGGTAGCGTCGCGGAGGCGCTATCAGCAGCGCGCTCTCTGCGGGAGAAGGGACCGATCAACGTGGTCGTGACCCTGGGCGAACGGGGAGCGGTAGGGATCGACCGTGACGGCGAGGAGCTCCGCGTCGAGGCCGAGCCTGTCCGGGCCGTGGACAGCACCGGTGCGGGAGACGCCTTCGTCGGGTCGCTCGCCTACTTCCTCGCCACCGGGTTCGGCTTGCGCGCGGCCACCGAGCGTGCCTGCCGCATCGCTACTCGGACCGTCCTGGCGCATGGGACGCAGAGTTCATTCCCGAGCCGGGAGGAGCTGGACGACTTCTCCTAAGGCTGCTGCTCGACGTAGAACTCTGCGACGTAATACTCGCTTCCGAACGGGTCTTGGACCATCAAGCTGTCGTAATACTCACCGGAGTCCCGGAGATCGCCGTTACCGTTGTCGTCAGACCCCACTTCGAGCAGCATCCCCGGTGCGACGTAGCCGGCTACGAACTGTTCCTCGGCAGGAACCGGGAAATCGCCTGACGGGGACCTGAGCTTGAACCAGCGGGGATAGGCGGAGGGGTCGGCCGCAGCTCGGACGGCGGCAGCAGCGTCGATGCGTCCATAGCCGAACTCGTCATCGCGCCCGGGAGAGCCGAGGTCGACGCTGGTTTCGGCGAGGATCGCGCTCACCTGGAACGGCGACAGTGTGCGGTCGACGGAGAGTACCAGCGCGGCGGCCGCCGCGACCGCCGGACTGGCCATGCTCGTCCCGCTCATCTGCTGGTAGCCGTAGGAGGTGCCGTCGTGAGCTGTGCTCCAGATCTGAGCGTAACCGTCGCCCCCTGGGGCGCTGACGAATATCTCAGGACCGTAGGCGCTGTACGACGCGCGGTCGTCGTAGACGTTGGTCGCCGAGACAGCGATCACCTCGGGGTGAGCGGCCGGGTAGAGCACCGGCCCGGCCGGATCGTTGCCTGCCGAAGCCACCATGGTGATGCCCGCGGCGTAGGCCCTTTCGATGGCGTCCTCGAGAGTCGTGCTGGTGTAGGGACCGCCGAAACTCATGTTGATCACTTCGGCCTCGGAGCTGGCCACGATCAGGTCGATCGCCTCCGCCGCCGTGAAGGTGCTCACCACGCACGCCCCGTTGCTCTCGAACCCGACGTTGTAGAGCACCAGACCTGCTGCTGGGGCGATCCCGGCGACGCCGGTACCGTTGTCGGTCTCCGCTGCTGCGATGCCTGCGACGTGGGTTCCGTGAGTGCCGCAGTTGCTGGTCGGGTCGTCGACGAGGTTCCGGAAGCTGACGACCTTGCCGTCGAGGTCCGGATGCCCAGGGTAGAGCCCGTTGTCGAGGATGGCGATGCGGATATCTGTACCGTCGGCGGTCGTCCAGGCCTCCTCTGCGTTCAACTTCTGCGGGGCCCATTGACTATCCCAGAGCGGATCGCTGGTGAGGAGCTCGAGTTCCTGGTCCGGCTCCACATAGCTGACGCGCGGGTCTCTCGCCAGCCTCTCCGCAGCTCCTCGCATGTTCGAGGCTTCGACGAGAGCCACGTTGCCCAGAGGCAAGATCGATCGCAACCGAGCGCCTCCCTGGGCGGCGATGTCTGCGGCCATGGCGCGGCGTTCACTGGCGCTGGCGGTACCGGCTCCGTTCTGTGTGGGCTGCAGGCCCACCAGGAGCCGGCCCGCTCCTGTAGGGATCGCAGCGGTCGAGAGGGTAGAGAGGTTCCGGCTGGCGGGCGCCGGACCCGGCACGATCGATCCCCGGAGCCTTGGAAACGAGAAGATGACTCGCAGGTACTCCCTGGAACCACCGTACGGGGTTACGGAAAGCATGGCAGAGTACGACCCCGGCTCGAGGGCCGAGGGGTCTACCGAAAGATGAACGGTCGCATCGCCGAATCCACTGGTGGGCGTGGCCCGCAGCCAGGGCGCGTCGCTCTCGAGCTGCCAGTAACCGGTGGCTCGCAGCTGCACCTGCTCGTCCAGTTCGCCTGGCATGTCGACCGTCCCGACGATCAGCCCGGGCCTGTCGGTGTCGGGGATGAGTAACTGGCAGCCCGTCAGGGCCACAGAGATGACGACGAGGGCAAGCAGGGGCTTCATCAGTTTCATTCGAGACTCCGGAACCGCCGTGCAAGCGCTGTCGCAGAGCGGACGGCACAAGGGTAGCTAGGCGCGGGGGCGTGCCGTGGTCGAAGAATCCACACCGGGGGCCAGGGGTGAAGGTTCGATTAAGGGAACGGCGGCGAGTGTAGCCTTCCATCCGGTTCCATCAGCCGGTCGCTTCTACCTTTGCGCTGAATAGCGTGATCCGGATCGGAGGATCCGTTGCCTCGAGTTGTAGGCCACTGGCCGTTCCTGACGGCGCTCGTGCTGCCCCTCCTGCTCGCCTCGTGCTTCCCCTTGCTGCCCTCGCAAGGCGGCGGACAAACCGAGTTCGAGGCGCCCAGGCGACTCCAGCCGGCCGATGTGCGGTTGCCGGACGGCTACGAGATCGAGGTGGTGGCGACCGGCCTCGACCTGCCAACCGGCGTGGCGTTCGACGATCAGGGACGAATCTATGTGCTCGAAGCCGGTTACTCGTACGGCGAGCTCTTCAGCGAGCCGCGACTGCTGCGCCTCGAACCGGAGGGCCCGCCCACCGTGGTCGCTACCGGTGACAACCCTCCCTGGAACGGGGTCGTCTTCGCCGATGGCGCCTTCTACGTCGCCGGCGGTCATGTGGACGGTGGCGAGATCCTCCGGATCGGGCTCGACGGAACGGTCGAAACGGTTGTCGGCGGTCTGCCCAGCTACGGCGATCATCACACCAACGGTCCGCTGGTGAGCGAGGATGGCTGGATCTACTTCGGTCAGGGGACCGCCACCAACTCAGGTGTAGTGGGCCCTGACAATTTCGATTTCGGCTGGCTGCCGCGGAACCCCGACTTCCACGACGTGCCCTGTGAGGAGATCACCCTTGCGGGGCGCAACTTCCGGAGCGGCGATCCGCTCACCGAGGCGGAGGAGCAGGTCTTCACCGGCGCCTACCTGCCGTTCGGCGAAGCCAGCAGCGAAGGCCAGGTGATCCCCGGCGAGGTGCCGTGCAACGGTGCGATCATGCGGGTCCGGACCGATGGGAGCGGACTCGAAGTCATCGCCTGGGGCCTGCGCAATCCGTTCGGACTGGCTTGGGACGGGAGCGGCGACCTCCTCGTGACCGAGAACAGCTTCGACGAACGGGGCAGCCGCCCTGTATTCGGGACCGGTGACCTGCTGTGGCGGATCGAACCCGGTAGCTGGTACGGGTGGCCCGATTTCTGGGCGGGTCGTCCGCTTACGGACGAGGAGTGGTTCTCTTCTCCCGGCGATGAAGCGCCCGGCTTCCTCCTCGCGGAACACCCTCAGGACCCGCCCGAACCGCTCGCCTTCCTGGGCGTGCACTCCTCCTCCAACGGGTTGGACGTCTCCCGCTCCAGGGAGTTCGGCTACCTGGGCGACGCCTTCATTGCCCAGTTCGGCGACATGTCACCCAACGTAGGGAAGGTGCTCGAGCCGGTTGGCTTCAAGGTCATCCGCGTCGACGAGCAGGGCCGAGTGTTCGACTTCGCCATGAACCGGGGCGCGCAGAACGGGCCGGCGTCGAGGCTCGGCACCGGGGGGCTGGAGCGGCCGGTTGCGGCCCGCTTCGACCCGCGCGGCCGATCGCTCTACATAGTCGACTTCGGGGTCATGACCATAGCCAACGGAGAGGCGCAACCGCGCCCTGGCACGGGAGTCGTGTGGCAGGTCACGCGAGAGGGTGCCGACTAGGTGAAGCGCCTCGTCCTCGTCTCGAGTCTGACCGCACTACTGGTCTCGTGCGGGCCGGCGTTCGAGCGTCCGATGGTCACCGGTCCGCTGGCGGCCAGCGACTCGCGCGTGGCCCAGGGCGAAAGAGTCTTCTACGAGAACTGCCACGCCTGTCACCCTCACGGTGGCCGCGGCATCGGTAAGGGCGTGGCCGACAGGCCGCTCCCGGCGTTCGCCGTACGCCTGCAGGTCCGTCACGGCCTGGGCGAGATGCCGGCCTTCAGCGAGGAGGAGATCGACGCGGAAGAGATGGACGCCCTGCTCGCCTACCTGAGCGAACTGCGCATGGTCTGGGCCGCCGAAACGCCCTGAGGCTCAACGATTCGCGCCCACTCCCACCTCGCCGCAAGCCAGCGGTTCGCCCTCGCCCCCTTCCGGGTAGATGTAGAGGAAGAAGTCGCCCTCGGCCACCTGCTCGAACGACATCGAAACCTCGCTGATGCTCACGAACGGATCTTCCGGCACGTTACCCACCGGAGCGAGTTCGGCCACCCGTTCACGGTCGGGTCCGCAGTCACCGGCGAAGAGTACGGGCTGGTAGAAGACGCCCGGGTTTATGCCCACCGCCGTCACCACGAAGGTCGTACCTCCACCCACCTCTTCGGTGACGTTGAGCGTTCCGCTGATGCCACTTGCCTCGACCGGGAAGAGCTGGTAGCTAACGCTCCTGAGTCCCCTCTGCGCTTCCGGAGGAGGCGCCTCCTCCTGGGCCGAAGCGACGGCTGCAAGGAGCAGGACCGCTCCCACCACTGTCCGAAGGGTACGGTCGAGTCTCGTTTGGGACTTCGCCATCATCTCTCCACCTCCATCTACGGCTAGGGCTCGCCGAGTTCGTCCAGGGTCACCGGAGGCGGGAGCAGCCGTTCGTTCACGGGCCGACCGACGCTCAGCGGCCGCACGGCATCTGGATCCAGCGAGTAGGAGTCGGCAGCGCTCATGTCGACCTGGTATCCCATGTCGGCGAGGGCCCCGACAGTGAGCCGACTCAGTCTCGCGTCGCTGGTGAGGTAGCCGGTCATCAGTTCGTTGTGGAAGGTCTCGAAGTCCCAGTGGCTGCAGGCGGTGCCCGGCACCGCGTTGTTCTCGACCGGGACCGGGCCACTGCCTCCCAGTCTCGAATACTGCTCGTTGGCTGAGTCACCGGTGAACTCGACGGTGAAGCTCTCCATGCACTCGGCTCGGTCGTAGTCGAGCAGATCGCGTCGCTGCCAGCCTGCCTGGCTCAGGTCGAGAACGTGCCCCAGTTCGTGGAGTACGACGGTGTACATGTCGCCGGTGCTCGAGAGGTTGTCGACGTCGCTGGAGTCGATGAGTACCATGCCCACGAGCGGGAAGCCGTCGGCACGGAGTATGCAGGCTCCCGCCATGCCCACGACTCCGCCCGGTCCGTCGAGGTCCTCGATGCCGGCGAAGAGCAGCAGGTCGTCGATCACGCCCCCGTAGCTGTAGCCGTTGCAGTACCGCTCGACGTGGTTCGCCTCCACGAACGTATCGTGGAGGTCGCCCACCACCACCTGTGACCAACGTTGGGCGGCCCGCTCGAACTCCGCCTGCTGCTCAGGGCTCATCTCCCCGGTATAGCGCACCCGCATCTCGAAGCCCACACCGCTCGAAGGCATCGGCAACACCGGCTGGCTACCGCAGCCGACGAGCAGCAACAGCAGCGTGAGCAGGGATAGATGGCGAAGCCGAGCGGCACTCGGCGATATCGGTCGTTGCGGCGACAGGATGTTCAACGTTTTGCCCCCCGGCTTGACGCCTCCTTCAGTCTGGGACACGACCGGGAGCGAGGACCCGGCATCGGTCACGCCGCGGTTGCTGCTCCTGCGCGGAAGTAGCGGCTGGAATCGTGGCTGTACCAGCGGAATCCGGCCGTGAGCCCCGTACCATGCGGGTCAGTACGGGGGAGGCCTAGTGGACCAGGAAACGCGACAGCAACGACGATTCGACCTGAGGTTCGCGCTCAGCTGGCTCGGCCTGATCCTCCTCGGCCTGGCGATCGTGGCACTCCTCTGGTACGGAGGCAAGGTGTTCCTGCTCGTGTTCGCGGGAATCCTGGTCGCGGTCGTGATCAGGGCGCCGACCGGCTTCCTCGTCAGGGTTACGGGGATGCCCGACAAACTCGCCTACGCGCTGGTCCTGCTTCTGCTTCTGGCGGTCCTTGTGGGCTTCGGCATGCTCGTGGGTCCGAAGGTGCTCAACCAGGCCGGCCAGTTCAGTGAAAGGGTCCCCACGATCGTCGATAACGCTCGCGACTACCTCGAGTCACGCTCCTGGGGTCGCTGGATAGTCGATCAGCTGGGGCTCGCCGGGGGCGGAGGAGACGCCGGTGGGCAAGCTGCCGGGGGCGGCCAGGAACTCGGTGCGGCCGCCGGTGCGCCGGATCGTGGTGCTGCAGATGCGGGTGCGGCGGACGCGGGTGCGGCGGATGGGGGCGCGGCGGACGCGGGCGCGGCGGCCGAGCGGGCCCTGCCCCCGAGCCAACCGGGCGCCAACGGTGGACCCGGCGCCGGTGCCGGTGCCGGGCAAGGCGGCCAGGAGCAGGCTGCCGCTGCTCAGCCGCAAGCTGGCGGGCCGGCGGGTGGCGACAACGGCGGGGGCATGGCGGTGGCCAGCGTGGCCTCCAGGGTCACCGGGATAACCAGTGCGATCATGACCACCCTCGCCCACCTCGCACTGGTCGTGGTCCTCGGCCTTTTCCTCGCGGTGAATCCGGGCCTCTACCGACGCGGCCTGGTGAGGCTCTTCCCTGCGGAAGCGCAGCAACGGGCCGGTGAAGTGGTGGACGAGCTGGGCCGTACCCTCACGTACTGGTTGATGGGTCAGCTCGCGCTCATGTTCATCACCGGCCTGTTGACCGGAATCGGCCTGCTGATCCTCGGCATCCCGCTGGCCCTCGCGCTGGCCTTCTTCGTATTCCTGATGGAGTTCATCCCGTTCGTGGGACCGATAATCGGTTTCATCCCGATCCTCATCATGGCGGCTACGAAGGGCGGCTCGACGGTCCTGTGGGCGCTCGTGCTCTACCTGGCCGTTCAGCAGATCGAAGGCAATATCCTCACGCCGCTCATCCAGCAGAGGGCGGTCGCGCTACCGCCGGCGCTCACGGTCTCGGCGGTATTCCTGGGCGGCGCCCTGTTCGGACCGATCGGCGTCATCCTGGCGACACCGCTGATCGCGGTGGTCTACGTGCTCGTCAAGATGCTCTACGTCCACGACTCCCTCGGCCAACGAGTCGATGTGCCGGGCAAGACCGAAGCGGTCTAGGCAAAGGCCTTAGGCCCTTCGGCGGCAACGAGACCGTCATCGGCGGCCGTGGGTCGGGTCAGCGGCCCTGTACGCCGCCGACACCGCGGCCTTTTCGCCTGCGGCTCAGGAGGCGTACGCCGAACACGATGAGCGCGAGCACGGCCACTCCAGCGAGCACCGGGGCGATGAACGACAGGACCGTCAGCAGAACCGCGCTCACCCACTCGCCCGTGGCGACTATCGGGTTCCCCAGGCCGGCCGTCGTTCCTGTCGAGGTGGCTCGGGTAAGGGAGGTGAACATCTGGACGGTGCCGGCTGCGCCCCCGCCCACGATCGCCGCGGCGGTCCAGTCGAGCCAGGGAGCCACGTCGGGGAAAACGGTTCCGGCAACCAGGGTGCCTGCCACCAGGGCAGCGGGAGTAGCGACGGCGTCGAGCAGGTTATCGACGAACGGCACGTAGAAGGCGATCAGCTCGGCGAAGGTTGCCACCCCGAGGAGGGCCAGCGCAGTAGGATTCTCCAGCCAGCCGGCCTCACCCGGCAGGTCGATCCAGCCGAGCTGGTGGCCAAGCGCCATCATGAGCGGCGGAACGAACACCCGGAAACCGGTGGCGGCCGCCAGGCCGATGCCCAGCAGGATGAGCGCGATCGGCTCCATCGCTACAGGCAGCTCACCATTCCACCGTCCACGATCACCGAACTCCCGGTCATGTAGGAAGCGGCATCTGACAGTAGGAAGGCGGCGACTCTGCCGAACTCCTCGGGCCGACCCAGCCTGCCCAGCGGAATCGCAGCCAGCGACGCTTTCTTGACCTCGTCCAACGGCTTCCCTTCGTTCTCGGCGCGAGCCCTATCGAGCTGCATTATCCGCTCCGTCTCGACCCGGCCGGGTGAGAGGAGGTTGACGCGGATGCCTTCGCCAGCGAGTTCGACCGACAGCGACTTGCAGAGTCCGTGCACCGCGGGCCTGAACACGTTCGACAGCAGCAGGTTGGGTATCGGGCTCTTGACGCTGGATGACCCCAGCGCCAGGATCGAACCGCCGCCCGCCTGACGCATGTGGGGCACGGCCAGGCGGACACTGCGGACGACGCTCTGGAGGGTCAGCTGGTAGGCCCTGTCCCACTCCTCCTCGCCCAGCCTGGCGAAGCCGCCGGGTGGCGGACCGCCGGCGTTGCACACCATGATGTCGAGCCCGCCGAGGGCCGAAACGGCGCTCCCGAACAGTTCCTCGAGGGAGCCCGCGTCGCTCACGTCGGCAGCGTACGAGTGGACCTCGGCCCCGGTGTCGTCGCCGATCTTCCCGGCTGCTGCGGCCGCCCGACCTTCGTCTCGAGAGCAGATCGCCAGTTTGGCGCCCTCTTGGGCGAGGGCTCGGGCAGTTGCGAAACCGAGCCCGCCACTGGCTGCGGTGACGAGCGCCCGCTTCCCTTCCAATCCCAGGTTCACGCGGCCACCGACAGCGACCCGCTCAGGCCGCAATAGTCGATCACGTTGTCGAGTTCGGCCCTGAGCGAGTCGTCGATCTGGGTTCCTGGATGACGGACGAACGCCGAGGCGATCGCTCCGCGCCTCCGGTAGATCTCCTTGCGAAGCGCCAGGCCGATACCCGGCTGGAACTCCCAGCGGAGCAGGGGGCAGGCATCGTAGAAGAGGCGCCTGCACTCCACCCTGTTCCCCTGCACGTAAGCGCGGAAGATCGAGGCAAGCAGCTCGGGGAACGAGAAGCCGGTCATCATGCCGTCGCTGCCGCGCTCGAGCTCCTCGAGGAAGAACATCCCGCCCAACCCGCCCACTATCGAGATGGGGGAGCCAAGCTTCCTGATGGCAGACACCTTCGGCCCCGACGGAAGCTCTTCCAGTTTGATCACCTCGACCTCGGCTACCTCCTGATGCAGGCGGGCCACCAGTTCGGGGGACATCGTTATTCCGGTCGCCGCCGGGTAATCGTGAAGGATCAAGGGTCGCTCGGCGGCGGCGCCAACACGTCGGTAGTACTCGAGTATGACGGCGTCGTTCTGCACCGGAGGTGGGGCGACCAGCAGGCCGGCGGCGCCAAGTTCGATAGCGCGGCGGCTCTTGCGTATCGCCAGCTCGGTGCCGGCGGCCCCGCTGCCGGCGAAGACCGGGATGCGCCCGGCCGCTGCCGCCACCGTCGTTCGGATCACTTGCGCCTGCTCCTCTTCGCCCAGTTTGGGGGCTTCGCCCATCACTCCCAACACCACGACTCCATCGACGCCGAGGCCCACGAGGAAGTCGGTCAGACGTTCGAGGCTGGGGAGGTCCAACTCCCCGTCGTCCCTGAACGGGGTGGGCATTATCGTGTATACGCCTGTGAAGCGGGTCATCCTCTCATGTCCTCTCCTCGAGCAGTTCCAGCTTCGGTCCGCCGCGCGCTCGCTGTGCCGGCGGACGGTTCCCATCACCCGCCCAGACTACCGCGGCGGGGGCCCCCGAAGGGGCCAGGAGCGGCTTGCTGCACGCGATCGAGTACACCCTGGACTACTGTGACGTGGTATTCTCTATGTTCGGACCGTTGGATTCCCCAACCGGTCCGGAAGTGTCGTGCCTTTACGACGTGCACGTAGTCGCCGGGCCTCTGCCCGGTGAAGGAGGACGGATGGCGAAGACCAAGGTGAAGGAGGCGACCGCGACGGAAGCGCCGGCGGTGCCGGCCTGGCTGTCGGCGGAACCGATCGTCGGGCTGGTCCAACACGGTCAGGAGGCTGGATCGCTCGACACCGAGGAGATCAGCGCCGCCTTCAACAAGACCATCGAGGCCGTCGGAGCCGACAGCGAAGAGCTGAACTTCGAAGACCTCATGGAACACCTCGAATCCAAGGGGATCGCCATCTCGGACCTGGCCGAGGACGAAGTCATCGAGGACGACCTCGACGAGGAGCTCGGTGACGACGAGGAGAGCGAAGACATCGACCGGGAGGAGCTCGAGGCGCGGGCCGAGGCGATGGCCGACTCGCGTGTCAAGACGAACGATCCGGTCCGCCAGTACCTCCAGGAGATCGGTCGGGTCAAGCTCCTCACCCTGGAAGAGGAGATCAGCCTCGCCCGCCGCATCGAGGAGGGTGAAGAGGCACGCCGCCGGCTCGACGAGGAGGCCTCTGCCCTGAGCGATCGTGAGCAGCGCCAGCTGCGGCGGATCGTGGAGGATGGCGACCTCGCCAGGCAGCATCTCATCGAGGCGAACCTGAGGCTGGTCGTATCGATCGCCAAGAAGTACAACGGCCGTGGCATGAGCTTCCTCGACCTCATCCAGGAGGGGAACCAGGGTCTCATACGTGCGGTCGAGAAGTTCGAGTACCGCCGCCGCTACAAGTTCTCCACCTACGCGACCTGGTGGATCAGGCAGGCTATCAACCGCGCCATCGCCGACCAGTCGCGCACCATCCGCATCCCTGTGCACATGGTCGAGACGATCAACAAGCTCACCCGCGCTTCCAGGCGTCTGCAGCAGGAGCTCTCCCGCGAACCGACCTACGAGGAGATCGCCGACGCCATGGGGCCCGAGTGGAACGCCGAGAAGGTCGAGGAGGCGTTCAAGCTCACCCGCGAGCCGTTCTCGCTGGAGACACCGATCGGCGACGAGGAGGATTCCTTCTACGGCGACTTCATCCCGGACGAGAACGTCGAGTCGCCGGTCGATCAGGCTTCGAAGATCATCCTCTCGGAGGAACTCGACGAGGCTCTGGGCAAGCTGAACGAGCGTGAAGCGATGGTGCTCAAGCTGCGCAAGGGTCTGGTCGACGGCCGCGAGCACACTCTGGAGGAGGTGGGCAGCCACTTCGGAGTGACCCGCGAGCGGATCCGTCAGATCGAGAACAAGGCGCTGCGCAAGCTCAAGTACCACGAGAGCAGGACCCGCAAGCTGCGCGACTTCCTCGAGTAGTCCCCGCCCGGTGAGCCGCCCCCTTCGGATCGTCTCCGCCCTGCTGCTCCTGGCGGCGCTGGGTTACGCGGTGCTGTCGCTCATCGCCCGGCCCCGTCCTGCGACGCCCTTCCTGGAGTCCCTGGAGAGGCCGATAGTCTTCGCCCACCAGGGCGGTGACGGGCTCTGGCCCTCCAACACCATCTACGCCTTCGAACGTGCCCTGGAACTGGGCGCAGACGTACTCGAGATGGACGTCCACTCCTCCAGTGACGGCACACTGGTCGTGATCCACGACGACACCGTCGACAGGACCACGAACGGCAGCGGTCGGGTCAACTCTCTCACGGTAGAGGAGCTACAGGCGCTCGACGCCGGCTACGACTGGTCTCCAGGGCGGAAGGGCGAAACCTTCCCCTACCGCGGCCTGGGCCTGCAGATCCCCACGCTGGCACAGGTGTTCGATTCGTTCCCGAAGGCGCCGCTCAATCTCGAGATCAAGCAGGTCGAACCCTCCATCGCGGAGCTGCTCTGCGACCGCATCCGCGCCTATGGCCGCGAGGATAGCGTGATGGTGGGCTCCTTCCACGACACGGCGCTGCGTGAGTTCCGCCGGGCCTGCCCCGAGGTCGCCACGTCGGCGGGTCCCGGAGAGGTCCGGCTCCTCTTCGTGCTCAGCAAGCTCTTCCTGGGGGGACTCTACCGGCCCGCTGCCGACGCGCTCCAGGTCCCCGAGACCCAGGGATCGCTGCGGGTGGTGACCCCCGGATTCGTGGAGGCGGCGCACGCCAAGAACGTGCAGGTTCACGTCTGGACTCCCAACGAGACCGAGGAGATGGAGCGGCTGCTGGCATCGGGGGTCGACGGGATTATCAGCGACAGGCCCGACCGGTTGCTGAGGGTCCTCGACCGCGATGTTGCGGTCGAGCTTCCCGCTGGTGTTGCGCGCTAGCGGGCTCTCTCTACTCCGCTGCCTCCGCCGTTTCGAAGCTGTTCTCGATTCCTCGGCCGCCATCCTCCCGCTGCTCCCGCCGATTCTTGAACCAGTTGATCGCCAGGACCAGCAGGATCAAGGTGAAGCCGGCGATCTCGACCCGTAGATCGGGCCAGAAGATCCCCACGGTGCCCGCTGCCGCCAGCAACCGTGAGACCAGGTACATGCGGGTGAAGAGGTAGCCCTCGAGCGTCGCCGCGAACGCCCACAGGGCAGCGAACGAGGTGAGTACGGTCCAGGCGATGACAACGAACGGAACCCCTTCCCACAGAACCAGCTCCTGGTTGTAGACCATGAAGAGCGGGATCAGATAGAGCCCCTTCGCGAACTTCCACGCCTGCATCGCGGTCCGCATCGGGTCCGCGCCTGCGATGCCGGCTCCGGCGTAGGCGGCGAGGGCCACGGGAGGCGTGACGTTGGAATCCTGGGAGTACCAGAACACGACCAGGTGGGCGATGAGGAGCGGTACGCCGAAGTCCTGGGTCAGCGCCGGCGCGACCAGGATCACCAGCACGATGTAGGAGGCGGTAACGGGCAGGCCCATGCCCAGCACCAGCGAGGCGATGATGATCAAGATCAGCGCCAGGAGCAGGTTGCCTTGGGAGAAGGAGATCATCAGCGATGAGAACTTGAGCCCCAGGCCGGTGAGGCCCACGATGCCCACGACTATCCCAGCCGTGGCGCAGGCGAGGCTCACTGGCACCGAGTTGCGTGCTCCGGCCTCGAGCGCGCTCAGCAGTTGGCCCAGGCCGTGCACGCCCAGAGCGAGCAGGCCGCGCGGCGTGCTCGCTGGCGCCTCGGCTGATCGCGCCCCCCTGCTCACCTCCCACGATTCGGTGGTTGCCGGTTCCGACGAGCGCATGAGTAACCGCCCGACCAACCAGCGGAGGACGGCGACGCCGAGGATGGCCAGTACCGCGATGAAGCCGACCCGTTCGGGCGAGATGTTCCTGAACAGGAAGTAGACGAGCACTACCAGCGGGATGAGGTAGTGCCAACCCTGCCGCATGACCGTCCCGGCCTTTGGTAGCTGGTCGGCGGGGATGCCCATCATCCCGCGCTTCGCCGCGATGATGTCGACGAAGAGGTAGACCACCGAGAAGTAGAGGATCGCCGGGATGAAGCTGATCATCACGATGTCGACGTAGGGCGTGCGGGTGAACTCGGCGATGAGGAAGGCGCCGGCGCCCATGATCGGCGGCATTATCTGCCCGCCGGTCGAGGCGGCCGCTTCGACCCCTCCAGCCTCCTCCGGCTTGTACCCCAGCCTCTTCATGAGCGGGATGGTGAAGGCGCCGGTGGTGACGGTGTTCGCGATGGCGCTGCCCGAGATCGAGCCCATGAAGCCCGAGGAGACGACCGCGGCCTTGGCCGGTCCGCCGCGTTGACGGCCGGTGAGCGCGTAGGCGAGGTCTATGAAGAACTGACCGGCGCCGGTCACCTCGAGGACCGCGCCGAAGAGGATGAAGATGTACACGAAGGTGGCGGCGACGCCGAGTGCGATGCCGTAGATGCCCTCCTGGCCCAGGTAGAGCTGCGCGATGATGCGATCGAGCGAGTAGCCGCGGTGACCGAGGATGCCGGGCAGGAAGTCGCCCAGGAACGGAAGGGCGCCCCGGGGTCCCGCCATCGAGTAGAGGATGAACACGAGGCCGATGAGGGGCATCACCAGACCTATGGCGCGGCGCCCTGCCTCCAGCAGAGTGACTATCAGGACGCCGCCTATGATGATGTCGGTGGTGGTCCAGAAGCCGGCTCGCATGATGATGGCGTCGAGGTTGAGGGTGATGTAGAGGCCGGTGAGGAGCGAACCGCCGATGAAGAGGAGGTCGACCAGCCAGCCTACCAGTCGACGCTCCTTGCCCAACGGGAACATCAGGAACGTCAGGATCATGATGAGCATCAGGTGGATCGGGCGCTGGTAGAAGAGGCTCAGCGGCCTGATCCCGGCCGTGTAGAGTTGGAAGAGCGAGAGCAGGATACCCGTCAGCGCTATCAGAACGGTCGCTATCCGCGAGTAGTTGGGCAGTTTCTCTGTCGTCACTCGATAACCTCCACCACCACTCGCTGCCCCGCCGCGCGCTCGCTAAGTGAGTAGGCGATGCCGCCGTGCACCACCCGGTGATCAACCCGCGTGCTCGCTACCCGTAACAGGTAGCGGTTGCCCGGCACCGGCTCGTCGATGTCGCGGATCCAGTAGCCGTGGTCGCCGTCACTCTCGAGCCGGCCACGTCCGGGGATGTGTCCCAGTCCGGCGTCGAAGGTGGGAGTGTGGGTCTGGGTCAGCAGCATCTGGCCGTTCTCGTAGCGGTAATAGTCCTTCACCAAGATACCGGTCACCGAGTGGTTCCATGCGATGTACCAGCTCGGATCGTCTGCCAGTGGGATATCGAGGATCACGTCACCGCTCTGGGTGGTGACCCGCAGATGAGGTACCGCGCCCCCGCTGCCTAGCAGCAGGAGCGCGGTGAACAGAGCCAGGAGAGGGCGCAATGTAAGCCCCCTACCGTTCTCCGGATTCAACGGCTACTGGGGCGGACGGACGTCGTCCGGCACCTCGAGACCCTGATCTTCGTAGTAAGCGACGGCTCCCGGGTGGAGCGGGATGGGCGTCGATTCGATCGAGTTCTGCGGGGTCGTCTGGTTGCCCGAAGGGTGGATGGCGATGATCTCGTCGATGTGCGAGTAGAGCACGTCGAGGAAGTCGTACGCCAACTGATCGTCCATCTCGGCCGATACCACGATGACATTGGGGGTCCCGACGGTGACGACGTCCTCCTCCTGGCCCGGGTAGGTCTCGGCCGGGATGACGGTGCGGGCGAAGGTGGGCTCGGCCTCGAGCGCGTTCTGGATCTCCTCGTCGCTCAGAGAGAGGATCTTGATGTCGCGGGTGGTGGCGAGGTCGAGGATCGATGAGGTGGGTGGGCCCACGCTCCAGAAGCCGGCCTCGATCTGACCGTCGCGCAAAGCGGCCGCGGTCTCGTTGAAGTTGAGGCGGCGCTCGTCGATCTGGTCGTAGGTGATCCCGTTGGCGTTGAGCAATGTCTGTGCCGAGACCTCGGTGCCCGACCCAGGGGCGCCCACCGACACGACCTTGCCCTCGAGATCCGAGATGCTCTCGATACCTGAGTCGGCGAGGGTGACGATGTGGACGGTGTTGGCGTAGGCGACGCCGAGGGAGCGCAGGTTCTCGAGCTGGCGGCCCTCAAGCTGGCCGGTGCCAGTGTAGGCCTGGTAGACGGTGTCGGCGAGGGCGAGCGCGATGTCCGAGTCGCCGCGCGAGATGAGGCCGACGTTCTCCACCGAGGCGCCGGTGACTTCGGCGACAGCCTGGTAGCCATCGAGGTAATCGTTGATCAGCTCTGCGTAGCCGCCGCCTACCGGATAGTAGGTGCCGCCGGTGCCGCCTGTGGCTATCGACAGTTGAGTCTGCGCGAAAGTCGCGCTGATGAACAAAGCGACGAGAGACGCCAGTAATGTTCGTGCCAAACGCATCAGAACCTCCCTTGTGAAGTTTGTCATAGGGAGTATAGCAGTCGTTCATAGCCGTCCCCGGCATGAATTAAGGGAGCCGATACAACGTATGGGCAATTATTTCCGGCTCTCGGTACTTCCGGCCGCTTCCTGCGGCGGGCGTTAGACTCGGGCCCATGCTCGATGGAATCAAGGTCCTCGACCTCTCCCGTGTGCTCGCCGGTCCCTACTGCACGCAGCTGCTGGCAGATCTGGGCGCGACCGTCTGGAAGGTCGAACCGCCCGGAGGCGACGAGACGCGCTCCTGGGGACCGCCGTACGCGCAAGGGGAGAGCGCCTACTACCTCTCGGTCAATCGGAACAAGCAGGGCCTGTCGGTGAACCTGAAGGATCCGAGGGGAGCTGAGTTGGTGGCGCGGCTCGCGGACGCGGCCGATGTGCTGGTCGAGAACCTCAAGACCGGAGACTCCGCCCGCTACGGGCTCGACTATCCCACGATCAGTAGGCGCAATCAGAGGATCGTCTACGCCTCGATAACCGGCTACGGGCAGACTGGGCCGCGGGCTCACGAGCCCGGCTATGACGCGGCCATCCAGGCGGCGAGCGGACTGATGGCGATGACCGGGGAACCGGGCGGTGGCCCGGTGAAGCTAGGCGTGGCGTGGGTCGATGTTCTGGCCGGCGTCCACGCCGCCACCGCCATCACCGCAGCGCTTTTCGAGCGGGGGCGGACCGGCCGCGGCCGTTACCTGGACATCGCGCTGCTGGACGTGGCGATGGCCGCCATGGTCAACCAGGCACAGAGTTCGCTCCTCACCGGCGAGGCGCCTCGGCGGCTTGGCAGCGCTCACCCGAGCATCGTGCCGTATCAGGCGTTCGCTACGGCCGACGGTGAGCTGACCCTGGCAGTCGGTAACGACAGGCAGTTCCGCAGGCTATGCGAACTGATCGGTCAGCCGGAACTCGCCATCGATGAACGGTTCGCTGCCAACAGCGCCCGGGTGGAGAACCGCGACGAGCTCCTGCCCCGTATATCAGCCGCACTTCTCGAACGCCCCCGCGGTGAGTGGCTGGCCGCCTTCGGCCGGGCGGGCATACCTGCTGCCCCCGTGAACTCCCTCCCCGAGGCCCTCTCCGACGTGCAGGTCAGGGCCAGAGGGATGGTCGCCCCGGTGCCCCACCCGCTGGCCGGCGAGATCCCGATGGTGATGAGCCCCTTCGCTCGCGGGGATGCCGACCGGGCAGCGCCGCCGCTGCTGGCCCAGCACAATCGTGAGGTGCTCTCGGCGGAACTCGGCTTGACGGACGCCGAACTCGACGAACTCGAGTCGGCTGGGGTGTTGACGCGATTCGGCCCGGTCCCCTAACGGCTCTCAGGTGCTGCTGGCCGCTCCCAGCTGGTGCGGCAACTGGTTGAGGCGTAGCCAGTACCTCGTCAGCCGTTCGATCATCGCCTGGAACTCCTCATATGAAGCGGGCTTGGAGAGACAGGAGTTGATCCCGGCCGCGTAAGCATTGCCGACCAGCTCGCGGCTCGCGCCCGGATCGAGGGCGACGATGGGCATGCAGCGGGTACGAGGGCATGCCCTCAGTTTGGTGATCAGCTCGATCGGCCCGGGATCGTCCAGCTCCAGGTCGAGGAGGAGCACAGACGGCATGGGCCGCATGCCAGGTTTGCCGGAGTTCTGGAGCACTTCGATGACCTCGCTGCCGGTCCGGCTGTGAGTGACCAGCAGGTGTCCGCCGCCCCCGATCGCCGAGATGATCGAGTGAAGGTCTTCCGGGCGCGGCTCTGCGACTAGTACGTGCTGGGCTCGTCTGAGTGAGGACATCGATCCTCCGGCGGCAGCGGGTGTCGGGGGAACTCGAGCCCGGGGCCGGCCAGGGGCGCGAGTTATGCCGGTAACTACCAGGGTCGGTGAGAGGGCGCAAGAGGCCGTGCGGAGCGGTGGCGCAAGGGGGAGCCGCGCCATTTTGAATGTAGTACTACCATACTCTATCGACCCCTCCTCCGCAAGCATGCGCGGATGAACGTCACCTGAAGTCGCACGCTTAGCCGTGAGGGGAGTCGGCCGCTATCCGCCGGGTGAACCCTAGATAAGTCCGGCTCCCGCCGCCGCCCGGCATAGATAGATCTGTGGTTCCCGGCCGCTGGCCGTCCGATAGCAGTCGCCCACTGCGGCAGCGACGGCAGAGGCGGCTTCCGCGGTTACCAGCGCAACGGCGCAGCCGGCGAACCCGGCACCGGTGAGGCGCGCGCCCAGGCAGCCCGGTTGCGAACGGGCACAGCTGACCATGGCGTCCAACGCCTTGCTCGACACCTCGAAGTCGTCACGCAGGCTGATGTGGCTCTCGTTCATCAGCTCGCCCAGGCGCGATGCGTCGCCCGCCCTCATCGCAGCGGCGGCCGCCAGGGTGCGATCGTTCTCCGCCACTACGTGGCGCACCCTACGTAGCAGCAGGGGAGTGAGCAGGTGCGCTTGGGCCTCGAGGCGTTCTCTGGTGAGTTCTCTGAGGGAGGCGACGCTCAGGCGCCTGGCTGCTTCCTCGCACTGCTCGCGCCGTTCGTTGTAGTCGCTTCCCACGAGGGCCCGCCTCGTCGAGGTGTCTAGAACCAGCACGGCCGAGCCGGACGGCAGCGGCACGGGATCGACGGCGAGCGACCGGCAGTCGATGAGCAGCGCGTGCCCTTCCTGGCCCGCGGCACTCGCCAGCTGATCCATGATCCCGCTCCTGACGCCCAACCACTCGTTCTCTGCCCGCTGGCAGATCCGGGCGATCCGTTCCGGCTCCCACTCGAAGCTCGAAGATACGTGGAACGCCCGAGCCACCGCGAGCTCCAGCGCAGCCGAGGAGGAGAGGCCCGAGCCGCGCGGCACGTTACCGCTGAAGGCGGCTTCGAAGCCTCGGAGCTCGATTCCTGCCCAAGCAAGCGACCAGGCTACCCCCTTGAGGTACTCCGACCAGCCCCTTCCCTTCGTCGGAGCGTCGACCTCGAACTCGGCTTCCTCGCCTACGTCCAAGGCCCGGACCACGACCCGGCCGTCCGTTCGTGGCCGCACGGCCATCCTCACCTCGCGGTCTATCGCCATGGGAAGGACGAAGCCTTCGTTGTAGTCGGTGTGTTCCCCGATCAGGTTGACCCGGCCGGGTGCTCGGACGACCGCCTGGGCAGGGGCGCCGAAGCGCTCCCTGAACGCCGCCGCGACGTCGGCAGGCTCCGCTCCCGTCACGATTCCTCGGACAGCTTACGCAGACGGTCGGCCGCCTGCTCCGGCGTGAGGTCGCGCTGGGCCTCCCCCAGCAGCTCGAAACCGACCATGAATTTCCTGACCGTGGCGCTGCGCAGCAGCGGGGGGTAGAAGTGGGCGTGGAGCTGCCAGTGGGCTGTGTCCCCCATGCCGAAGGGCGCGCCGTGCCAGCCCATGGAGTAGGGGAAGGGCGTCTCGAAGAGGCGGTCGAAGCGGGCGAGGAGGCTGCCGAGTATGGCGGCCAGAGCAGACTGCTGGTCGTCGTCCAAAAGGTCGATGCGGGTTACCGGTTCCAGCGGCAGCAGTAGCGTCTCGAACGGCCATACCGCCCAGTAGGGCACGACCGCCAGCCAGTGCCGGTTCGAAAGCACCACTCGTTCCTGCCTGGCCAGCTCCTCTTCGGCGTATTCGAGCAGCAGCGGCCGCCCCTGTGCGGCCAGATAGGCGCGCTGACGCTCGTCCTCGCGGCCAGCCTCGGTAGGCAGGCTGTCGAGCGCCCAGATCTGACCATGCGGGTGTGGGTTCGATGCGCCCATCTGCTCCCCCCGGTTCTCGAATATCTGAACCCAGCTCCACGACTCCCCGAGCTCGGCCGTCTGGCTGGCCCAGAGCCGAACGACCCGGTGCCGCTCCTCGGGCGACATCCTGGCCAAGGTGAGGTCGTGCCTGGGGGAGAAGCAGATGACGCGGCACTCGCCGCGGACGCCGTCGTCCCTCAGCAGGGTCGAACCGGCAGGGGCCGGCGATGGTGCGTCGGGAAGCAGCGCTGCGAAGTCGTTGCGGAAGACGAAGGTGTGCTCGTACTCGGGATTCCGGACGCCCCCCGCTCGTTCGTTGCCTGGACAGAGGTAGCACTCCGGGTCGTAGGGGGGAAGATCGCGGGGCGAGGTCTTCTCCACTTGGCCCTGCCAGGGACGCTTCATCCGCTGCGGCGAAACGAGCACCCAGTCGCCGGTGAGCGGGTTGAAGCGACGGTGGGGGTGACTGGTGGGGTCGAAGTTCAGGTCCATGGTGGCAGCAGTCTGCTGCCGATGATAACGGCTGCCCGTGCGGCTCGGTCGAGTGCTCGCGGGTGCGCTCCGGCTCAGTCGGCGGGATCGAGCAGCACGTCGAGGACGTCGCCCCGCAACAGTCCCAGGTAAACGCCTTCGACGGAGATCTCCCTGGCGTGGGCCTGCACGACCGGATAGTCGTCGTTGTGGGGCCGAAGGGCGTAGTGGCTGGGGCTGAGTCTGTCGAGGTACTTGAGGGTGACCTCGCTCTCGCTCACGCGCACGGCGCAGATCTCACCGGATCGGTACGGCTCGCGCTTCTCGAAGACGACCACGTCGCCGTCCTGGATGAGGTCGGCCATCGACTCCCCGTGCACCCGCAGGGCGAAGCGCGCCCTGGTGAGGCCGGCCAGCGGCAGGTACGACTCGGCATGGGCGATGGCCTCGCTCAGGGGACCGGCGGGGATGTCGCCGAGGACCGGCACGCCCGTCGCCTGGGCGGGAAGCGTGAGGAGGGGGGACCTTCCGCGCCCACGGCTTTCGAAGTTGATGAAGCCCTTACGGTCGAGCGCTTCCAGGTGCTGCTTGAGCGACACGTAGTGGAGGCCCAGTTCGCGCGCGAAGTCCGAGAGTTCGGGCATCTCTCCGTATCGACGGAAGTGCTCGGTCAGCCTTTCGTAGACCTTCTGCTGCCTGGGCGTGAGCGAGTTCGCGTCGAGAGCGGTCGCATCGAGAGATCTGGCGGAGAAACCTTTCATGTGCTACCTTAAATCGTAAGGTATCGGGGAGGGGGTGTCAACCGTAGGGGACGGGCGATGGCGAGCGGCTCCGCAAGCTTCTGTGAATAATATGAGAAGCCATGTTCTGCACAATACAAACCCTCTAGACAAGGTCGGCTATGTCTGCTATATTATCTGTAGTTGTTTCGACTCTTCCTGCGCTCAGCGCGCAGATTTCCCCGAGCATGTTCACAGATTGCAGGGGGGCACCCGAATCCCACGAGTAGAGAACGAAATAGCCGAAAGGACAGTTCGATGCTGAACACATTCGATACTCTTCGCAGGCCAGAGCACTGCGATGTGCCAGACATTGTGCCGAACGCCCTCGCCCTCCCGACGCGCACGCTCGATCCGGGCGGCACGCTCTACGAATCCGGACGCGAGGCCTCCTCGCTCTACGTCGTCAACTACGGCGTTCTCAAGGCGGTCGTCCCCACCTCGCTGGGCCGCGATCGGATAGCCGACCTCTACGGCCCGGGCGACGTCCTCGGCTTGGCGGCTCTCGACGGCGGACAGCATGCCGAGACCGTGATAGCGGTTCATGACGCCTGCCTCACGCCCATCGATCCCGCCCAGGCGATGAATGACCGCAAGTTGCGCGACTACATCATGCAGTCGATGGCGAGGCAGGTCCGCCGCAGTCGCGAGATGATCGACGAAGCCGAGCTCCCGGTGGGCGCCCGCGTCACCCGTGCTTTCCTGCGCCTCGCCGAGCGCTTCGGCCAGACCGCCGACGACGCCGAAGGGATCAAGCTCCCGCTGGCGCTCACCCACGAAGACCTGGCCGACCTCACAGGCTCCTCGCGCGTCACCATCACCAGGATCCTGGGCGAGCTGCGCAACGAGGGGGCGCTGTCCGGAACCCGCGGCGTCTACGTCGCCGATCCCGAAGGGCTCGAGCAGGCCACCGACCACTACGTGATGCAGGTCCTCTGACCCGGTTCGAAGCTAGCTGACGCCGCCGCCCGCGAGGGCGGCGGTTTTCGTTCCCAACCGGTCGGCTACCGCCGACGTAGCTCGGCGCCACCAGGGGCGGCCGGGCGACGCCTATACTCGAAGGCGATGCTGAGTTTCACCGAGACGGCCAAGGAGCGAGTCCTTCACTTCCTGGAGGTGCAGAAAGGGCAAGGCGTGACCGCCCTGCGCGTCGCCGGGAACCGCGCCGAGCAGAAGCTGTGGCTGGTCAAGCCCGACGACCGCCGCGACGACGACGCGGTCTTCGACGGGGGCGGATTCGAGGTTTTCCTCGACCCGCTGTCCCGGAACAACCTCGAGGGCGCCCGCGTCGACTTCGTCGAGGGTGTGATGCAGAGCGGCTTCCGGGTCTTCTATCCCAGTCCCACCTGGGACGATCCGGTGGCCCAGAAGGTTCAGGATGTGCTCGACCGCCAGATCAATCCGGGCGTTGCGAGCCACGGCGGTACCGTCTCGCTGGAGCGGGTCGAGGAGGGCGTCGCTTACATCTCACTGGGTGGCGGCTGCCAGGGCTGCGGCGCGGCGGATATCACGCTGCGCCAGGGGATCGAGAGGATGATCCTGGAACAGGTGCCCGAGGTAACCAGGGTCGCCGACGTGACCGACCACGCCAGCGGAACCAACCCCTACTACAAGAGGGAAGAAGACGGCGCGGACTCGCCGCTGGCCTGATCCATCCGCTGCACTCGTTGCGCGGCGGCGTCCACCGCCTGCTTGATCAGTTGCGGGAGGCTCTTGCCGGCAAGCGGCTTGTGGACCAGCAGGTCGGCGCCTGCCTCCTGAGCTGCAGCCTCGGTCTCGGCGTCCGCGAGTGAGGTCATGATGATCATCGGCAAGCCGCGGAGGCGCGAGATTCGCTTGACCCGCTTGCACACCTCGATACCGGTCATGAACGGCATGTTCACGTCGAGGATGCTCACCTCAGGGGTGTTCGCCTGGAGGTAGGTCAGGGCCTCGTGACCGTCGGCCACTGCCACCACATCGTAGTTGTGTGCCGAGAGAAGTAGCTCGACCACCTTGCGGTGCCCGTCGCTGTCGTCCGCAACCAGGATCGTGGCCCTGTTGGTGCTCGACTCCGCCATGGCGGCACCTTAGCCGGCGAACCCTTACGAATTTCTGACTCGTTAGGCCGAACGCCCCGATGTGCGTGCCTCACGGCGTTCGGCGGCTGCCAGTCCGACTCCCGGCGGCTGTTGCGCGGCCGCCTGCGGCGGCTTATAGTTGGCAGGTGGTCGAGGCCTCGAGGCGCCCCCCGGTGAGACCGAAGGCAGCAATCCCGATACTCAGCATGCGCGGCATAGTCAAACGCTTCCCGGGCGTGGTGGCGAACGACGACGTGAGCTTCGACGTGCTGCCCGGCGAGGTACACGCGCTCCTGGGCGAGAACGGTGCCGGCAAGACCACGCTCATAAGCATCCTCTACGGATTGCAGCAACCCGACGGGGGTGAGATCCGGCTCGACGGCCAGCCGGTCAGGCTGGGCAGCCCCCGCCAGGCGATGGCCCGGGGTATCGGCCTGGTCGCTCAGCACTTCCACCTCGCCCGCCGGCACACGGTCGCCGAGAACATCGCCATCGGTCTGCCCGGCACCCCGTTCTTCCGCCCCACCGGTCGTCTCGAGCGGCGCATCGAGCAGCTCGGGCGCCACTACGGTCTCGACATCGACCCCACTGCCAGGATCTGGCAGCTCTCCCCGGGTGAACAGCAACGGGTAGAGATCGTGAAAGCGCTTCTGCAGGGCGCCCGGCTACTCATCCTCGACGAGCCAACCAGCGTCCTCACTCCTCAGGAGGCCGACAAGCTGTTCGAGGTGCTCGAGCAGATGACCGCCGAGGGGAAGGGGATCGTCTTCATCAGCCACAAGCTGGGCGAGGTGATGCGGGTCTCGAAGCGGATCACGGTATTGCGCAAGGGCCGGGTGGTAGGCAGGCTCGACACTCGTGAAGCAACGGCGGCCGGGCTCGCCAGCCTGATGGTGGGACAGGTGACCTCGCCACGGGGCAAAGACACTCCTGCCGGAGAGCGCAGCATCGCGCGGCTCGAGGGTGTCTCGGCCCGGAACGAGCGGGGCTTGCCCGCCCTGAGGGGGGTCTCCTTCGACATCAGGGGAGGCGAGATCCTGGGCGTGGCGGGAGTGGCCGGCAACGGTCAGGCTGAACTCGTCGAAGTGGTCTCGGGCCTCCGCCGGCCGGATTCCGGCCGCTTCTCGATACTGGAGCGCGATGTGACCGAGTTGGGCGTGCGTGAGCTGCTGGAAAGCGGAGTAGCGCTCATCCCCGAGGACCGGAACCGGATGGGAACGGTGCCCGCGATGTCGGTGGCCGAGAACCTGGTGTTGCGCCAGTACCGGCGTGCTCCCTACGCGCGCAAGGGCCTAATCGACTGGGACGCCGTCTCGGGCTTCGCAAGGGAGTCTATCTCCCGTTACCAGATCGCCACCCCGAACCACTCCACTCGCGCCCGGCTCCTGTCGGGCGGGAACGTCCAGAAGCTGATACTCGCCCGAGAACTGGCGGGTGAGCCCCGGCTGGTGGTCGCCGCTCATCCCACCTACGGCCTCGACGTCGGAGCCACGGCGCTCACCCACGACCTGCTGCTGAGGCAGCGCGAGCGGGGCGCCGGAGTCTTGCTGGTTTCCGAAGATCTGGATGAGCTGTTGCAACTGGCCGACCGGATCCTGGTGCTCTCACAAGGGGAGGTCGCCGGGATCGTCGATGCCCGTGAGGCGGACCGCGAGGGGTTGGGCCTCCTCATGACCCGGGGCCAGGAGCGATCGGTCGCGTGAAGCGGGAGGAAAGCCTAGCTTGCTAGGAGTTCGCTTCGAGCGACGGCCCGATCCGTCGCCGCTGCTCGTGTTCGCCGTCTCGCTTGCCGCCATCCTCGCGGCCCTGCTGGTTACGGGCGTCCTCTTCGCTCTTCAAGGGGTCGATCCGGTGGCCGGCTTCGCCACCATCCTCCAGCGGACGATCCTCGACCCGCGAGGCTCGAGCGAGGTAGTGCGCAAGTCGATCCCGCTGCTGTTGGCCGGGGTAGGGATCGTACTCGCTCTGCGGGCGCGCTTCTGGAATATCGGTGCCGAGGGGCAGATCCTGGCGGGAGCCGTCGCCGCTTCCGGCGTGGCTCTCTTCCTGCCGGTGCCGCCGGCACTGATGGTGCCGACGATGTTCCTCGCCGGGTTCATCGCGGGCGCCGCCTGGGGGTTCCTGCCGGCGATCCTCAAGGTGCGCCTAGGCGTCAACGAGATAATCACGACGCTGATGCTCAACTACGTTGCCCTCTACATCGTCCGCTGGCTCATCAACGGACCGTGGCGGGGCGACAGCGTCACCGGCTTCTCCTACAGCGACCGCTTCCCCGAGTACGCCTGGCTGCCCACGATCGGCACGACTCGACTCCATTGGCCGACCCTCCTGATCGGCCTGGTTCTGGCGCTACTGCTCGCCTTCGTACTCTTCCGCACCCGGCTCGGGTTCGAGATCAGGATGATGGGCGAGAGCCCTGAGGCGGCTCGGTACGCCGGCGTCGACTTCTTCTGGACCACCATCGCCCTGGTCTGCGTGGCGGCCGGAGCAGCCGGGATCGCCGGCGTCGGAGAGGTGGCGGGCATCCACCAGCGTCTGCTCGAGCCCACCAGCATCTCGCTCGGCTACGGCTATACCGCGATAATCGTCGCGCTGCTGGCGCGCGGCAATCCGCTCGCTACGATCGTGACAGCTCTGTTCATGGGCCTCGTATTCGCCTCCGGCGACATCATGAAGGTCTCGCTGCGACTCCCTTCGCAGATGCCCAGCGTCATCAACGGCCTGGTCCTGCTCTTCCTGGTCTGCTCCGAACCGCTCCTGCGTTACCGCCTGGTGAGGCGCGGGGGAGGGCCGAAACGCAGGGTGGCGAAGGCGAACTGATGGAGATCGAGCTCCTTACCGGAACTACCGCGCGCGCCCTCGCCTTCAGCACTCCACTGATCTGGGCGGCGATGGGGGAGATATTCGCGGAGCGGTCGGGGGTAGTGAACCTGGGCGTAGAGGGGATGATGATCCTGGGAGCGGTCACCGGGTTCATCGCCGCCCAGAGCAGCGGCGATCCGTGGCTCGGACTCTTGGCCGCTGCCATGACGGGTGGAGTTGTCGGACTCTTCCACGCCTTCGCCGCCGTTACGCTGCGCGCGAACCAGTACGTTTCGGGTCTGGCGATAACGATCTTCGGCTTGGGGCTATCGGGACTGCTGGGCCGCAAGTGGGTCGGCAGGCCGCTGTTCGATTCGATGGAGCCGTTCGACCTGCCCCTGCTGTCCGACATCCCGATCATCGGTCCCGCCCTCTTCACCGACCAGCACGCCTTGGCCTATCTCGCCTTGCTGGTCTCTGTGCTCCTCTGGTTCGTCCTCCATCACACCCGAGCCGGGCTGGTGATAAGGACCGTGGGCGAGTCGCCGGCTGCCGCCGACACGGCCGGCCGCAGCGTTACGCTCACCCGCTACCTGAGCGTCGGCTTCGGGGGCGTGATGGCGGGGATAGGGGGCGCCTACCTGTCCCTCGCCTACCGGCCGTCGTGGGGCGAGGGGATGACCAACGGCATGGGCTGGATCGCGCTGGCGCTGGCCATCTTCGCGCTCTGGGACCCGCTCCGAGCGGTGGGCGCCGGGCTGCTCTTCGGCGCCTTCTTCACCCTCTCCTTCCGACTCCAGGACCGCTTCCCGCCCGAACTGCTGACCCTTCTGCCCTACGTGTTCACTATCCTCGCGCTCATCCTCACCGCCCTGGGCAGGGGGAAGCGAGCGTTCGGCGCTCCAGAAGCCCTGGGCCAGGCGTACAGCCGGGGGGAACGGTGAACGGCCGGCCGCCACGACGCGCGGGCGGCCTCCTTCGTTCGACGTCACGCCGCGAACGCGGCTCTGACGATGTTAATGCGGATCCGAGAGTCCGCAACTCGTTCGCGGACGCTGCGTCCGCACCTAGCAGTCGGTGCGGACCGTCGGTCCGACCGTGGAGGTACGGCATGTCGAGGTGGTTACCCGTCCTGGTCCTGTTCATCGGAGTGGCGTTCGCACAGAACGACTCGCTCAAGGTGGCGTTCATCTACGTCGGGCCGGTAGGCGATTACGGCTTCTCCTACGCTCACGACCTGGGGCGCCAGGCGCTCGAGGAGGCGGTGCCCGAGGTCGAGACGGTCTACGTCGAGTCGGTGCCGGAGGCCGAGGTCGAACCGTTCATCGACCAGCTCGTTGCCGACGGCGCCGACGTGGTCATCGCAACCTCGTTCGGCTACGGCGACGGTGTGCTGGCGGCCGCTCGCCGTTACCCGGACGTGATCTTCGGTCATGCCACCGGGGTCAAGCGGGCTCCCAACGTCATGACCTTCATGGCCGACATCTACCAGGTCTACTATCTCAACGGTCTCATCGCCGGCGCGCTCAGCGACTCGGATCGCATCGGCTACGTCGGGGCCTTCCCCATCCCCGAGGTGAAGCGCCACATCAACGCCTTCGCCATCGGCGCCAAGGAGGCGAACCCGGAAGCTGTGGTCGAAGTACGCTGGCTCTACTCCTGGTTCGACCCGGCCGGCGCCAAGGAGGCGACCGAGGCGCTGATGGCCGAAGGCGCAGACGTCTTCGGCTTCACCGAGGATACCCCCACCGTAATCCAGACCGCCGCAGAGGAAGGTTACCCCTCGTTCTCCCACTACGCCTCGATGCTGGAGTTCTCTCCCGATACAGTCGCTTCGGGCCAGCTGGTGCACTGGGAGACCATCCTGATCGACTTCATCGAGGGCGTACTGGCGGGCGAGTACACGACCGGGAACCTCCAGGACCTCGACTACTTCTGGCTGCTTGCCGAAGGAGCCGTAGAGCTGGGCGCCGAGCCCGGGATGCCCATCAACCCTGTCTACGAGGAGGAGTTGCGGGCTTACACGATCGAGCATCCCGAGTTCGGGCAGATAAGCGCGTGGGACCTCGTGTTCGAGCGTCTCGAGCAGATGTCTTCCTCGCCGGTCGAGTTCGACCCGTTCCAGGGGCCAACGCTCGACCGCAACGGCAACGTGGTCTACGAAGAGGGCGAGATGCCAACCGTCCCGGAGTTGCTCTCCATCCAGTGGGCGGCGGAGAACGTCGTGGGTCCGTGGGAGGGCGAGCCCTGATCGACCGCTGAGGAAACTCCGGCAGGAGGCCGGTCGCCGGACACAGGGCGACCGGCCTCCTCGCTACGAGGACCGATCGGACCATGAGCTGTCGACACCTTCCGCCTACTCGCGCAGGGAGGACCTATCGGCTCGTGCCGCCTACTCGCGCAGCGAGGTTCGCCTCCCCGTTGCCGGTTCCAGCCTGCCGCTGCGCTCCTCTGGCTCTTCGTACAGGTACGGGTTGACGTACTCGTACCCGCCCCTCGCGCGTCCCAGCCTCCACTGGCGCCCGCTGTTCTCGCGTCTGCGGTTGGAGACCGCCCGCGCGGCCAGAAGGCCGACTCCCAGGACCAGTGCTGCCGTTGCCGGGCGGCTCCAGGGGCTCAAGGTCCAGGTGGAGTAGAGGCTCCACCGCCTGCCTCTGGATTCAGGGCCCGCGGCGACGCTGTGGCCCGCGTCAATCGGCCGGCTCAGGTTGTCGGCCGCTCCGGAAGACTTGGGGACGCGAGTGCGCTGGCCACGGAAGCCGGCCATGGTGAGGAACCCGTCGACCACGCCGGGTACGATCCCTTCGAGGGCCGCAAGGAGGCGCCCGCCGCCACCGACTACGAGTCGTCGGGTGGGATGCTCGGCGGCCCAAACGATGGCGCGGGCGACCAGCCTCGCATCGTAGACCGGCGGCATCCCCTTGGGGCGAACGCCGATCCGGGTGCGCGCGTGTTCGAAGAGTGGCGTGTCGATGGAGGACGGGAGGATCTCGGTGATCTGCACGGGCACCCGTTCGCGCTTCAACTCCACCCGCAACGCTTCGATCATCCCGTCCACCCCGTGCTTGGCGGCGGCGTAAGCGCTCTGGTAGGGGAGAGCGCGAACCGCTTCGATCGAGGAAACGCTGATGAAGGCGCCGCGCCCGTTCCTTCGCAGGTGGGGCAGGGCGGCCAGGGCGCCATTCGCCTGACCCAGAAGGTTCGTTCTGACCACCTGCTCGAACTCCGACGGTCTGGTCGCTTCGAACCGCGCGTAGAGCGACACCGCGGCGAGGTGGACCCAGGTGTCGAGCCGCCCGTACCGCTCGACCGCCTTCTCGGCGACGTCGCGCATCTGCTCGGGATCGGTGACATCGCCCGGGATCACCGTGACTTCACCGAAACCCCGAATCGCCTCGGCCAACGAGTCGAGTCCCTCCTCGCCCCTGGCCGAGACCACCACCTTCGCTCCGCGCGACGCGAACTCGATCGCCGTTTCCCGTCCGATGCCGCTCGAGGCGCCCATCACGACTACGACTTGATCCTCCACCGGACGTAGCCTCATCGCATCCCCCTTCGTCCGGGCGCTTCGTCCGCCCGGTCCCGCATGTCGCGATGGTAGCCAGGCACGACGGCGTCCCTAGAGTGGTACGGCCACAGTCGCGCTCCCCACTGCCCGGCGCTTCGGCCTGCTCGGCAGGGCGACGGGCTCCCCCGCGGTATCCTCCCCTCGTGCCGGTGAAACTCTTCCGTGCTCAGCTGTTCCATACGCCCCGGAACCCGTTCGAAGCAGAGGACGCCCTCGAGGTCCTCTCGGACGGCTGCGTCGCCGTAGCTGGCGGAGTGGTCGAGGCGGTGGGTGACTTCGTAGCGGTGAGCGGCCGCTACCCCGATGCCGAGACCGTGGACGGCCGGGGCGGGATGCTCGTTCCCGGTTTCGTAGACACGCACGTGCACTATCCGCAGCTCCCCGTGATGGGCGCGATGGGATTGCACCTCCTCGACTGGCTGGAGCAGCGGACATTGCCCGAGGAGGCTCGCTTCGCCAGCGAACCGTATGCCCGGGAACGGGCCCGTGCCTTCCTCGCGGCACTAGCGCGCAACGGCACCACCAGCGCGCTCGTTTTCGGCGCGCACTTCGCTGGCGCCATGCAGGTCTTCTTCGAGGAAGCCGAGGCATCCAAGCTCAGGATCACCTCCGGCCTGGTCGTCAGCGACAGAGAGCTAAGGGCCGACATGCACACCGATCCGGAGACGGCCTACCAGCAGAGTCGCGAGCTGGCTCTGCGCTGGCACGGCCGCGGCCGGCTGCGCTACGCGATCACCCCACGCTTCTCGCTCTCTTGCAGCGACGATCTGCTGGCTGCCTGCGGCATCCTGGCCCGCGAGCTGCCCGACCTGTTCGTCACCTCCCACCTCAACGAGACCATCGAGGAGATCAGGGCGGTCGCCGAACACTTCCCGCGGGCGCTCGACTACCTCGCGACCTACGAGCGGCACGATCTGGTCCACGGTCGCTCGCTCTTCGCCCACAACGTCCATCCAACCGAGAGTGAGCTGGAGCGGCTAGCTGCTGCCGGTTCCAAGGTATGCCACTGCCCTTCGAGCAACGCCTTCATAGGCAGTGGTCTCTTTCCGATGCGAGGTCACCTCGAGAAGGGCGTGGAGTTCGCCTTGGGCACCGACGTGGGCGCCGGGACCGGGCCGAGCCTGCTGCGCGAGGGCCTGGCGGCGTACAACGCTCAGATGATGCACGAGCGGGGGGTCACGTTGGGACCGGAGCATCTCCTCTACCTGGCGACGGCGGGGGGCGCGAGGGCGCTCGACCTGCCCCAGGTCGGGTGGTTCGCGCCGGGCATGGAGTTCGATGCGGTCCTGCTCCGGCCGCCCGCCGGTGGCACGCTGGTTGAGGTGTTGCGCCACGTGCCGTCGGCGCACGCAGCCCTGGCGGCGACCTTCACCCTCGGCGGCGAGGACTGCGTGAACCAGGTCTACGTGGCGGGACAGGCGCTCCTCGGCGACTGACGCTCCCGGGCGAGCGCAGGCCCTCGGTGTGAGGGATAGACTTGAGCGCATGCTCGTTCACGTCGTTGCCGACTACGGCCAGGGCGACCTGGCATTCGCGGAGGTAGCCCAGCGCCTGCTCCTGCAACTGCCGAAGGCGCAACTCGTCTACACGGCAGTCCCGCCCTTCGCCACCCTGGCCGCCGGATTCTGCGTCGCCCAACTCGCTCTCAACGAAAGCCCCTCGCAGATGGCGGTTTTCCAGAACGTCGCGCCGCGAGGCGACGACCGAAGCGCCCGCCGCGACAACGACGGCGAGAGGCTCGTCTGCGCCCGCCTCGCGGACGGCAAGCTGGTGGTCGGCCCCAACTCCGGCTTCGCTTTCTCCTTCGTCCGGGAGGCGGCCAGCGAACTCCACTTCGTGAAGGTCTCGTCCGGAGGGTCGCAGTTCCGGTCCCGTGACATCTTCGCCTGGGCGTTCGGTCGGATCGTCGCCGGCGACCGCACCCTGCTCGGCGACCCGGTGCCCGACGCCGCCGTGCCACCGGTCCCCAGGGATTCGATCGCTTACGTCGACGGCTACGGGAATCTCAAGACCACCCTCGGGCATGCCGGCCTTCAGCCCGGCGAAACCGTGCCGGTCCGGATCGGCGAGGTCGAACGGACCGCCCTGGTCGCCGGAGGCGGCTTCGACGTCCCGGATGGCGAGCTCGCCTTCGCCCCCGGCTCGAGCGGTTGGCCTCTGCCCGATGGAAGCTCTGTCAGGTTCCGCGAACTCTTCCTGCGCGGAGGCAACGCCTGGGCGGCCTTCGGTCGACCACCGGTCGGAAGCAGGATCGCCTTGGGCGTCGTGTCCAGCTAACGCTCAGGCACAACCCTTGTCCGGCAGGGTGAAGTAGAAGGTGGCGCCTTGGCCCACGGCGCCCTTGGCCCAGATCCGACCCTGGTGCCGGTGCACGATCCGCTGCGCGGTCGCCAGCCCCACCCCGCGCCCCTCGAACTGCTTGGGGCTGTGAAGGCGCTGGAACGGGACGAAGAGCTTATCGGCATAACGCTCGTCGAAGCCGGCGCCGTTGTCGCTCACGTAGTAGACTCTCTCGCTCCCCTGCAGGTCGCAACCGACTCTCACCGAAGCGTCCGAGCGGTCCCGAGTGAACTTCCAGGCGTTGTCGAGGAGCGTCCTCAGGAGGATGCGCAACAGCGACTCGTCGGCGCACACCTCCAGACCCTCCTCGACCTCGACCGTCACTTCGCGGTCCTGCAGTTCCTGCCTGATCGCGCTCACCGTCTCGCGGGCGATCCCGCTCAGGCTCACCCTCCGCTCGTTCAGGCCGCCCCGCGTCATGCGGGAGAGGGTCAGCAGGGCATCGAGCAGCTGTCCCATGCGGGTAGCGCTGGCACGGACCCGCTCGAGGTAGCCGCGCGCCTCCTCGGGAATCGTCTCCCCGTACTCCTCTTCCAGTAGGCTCGAGAAACCGTCTATGCCTCGTAGTGGCGCCCTCAGGTCGTGGCTGACGCTGTAGTTGAAGGCGTCCAGCTCCTCGTTCAGCGCCGAGAGTTCGGCGGTGCGCCGCTCGATGCGTTGCTCGAGGGTGAGGTTCAGCTTCCGCACCTCCTCCTCGGCCCGCTTGCGAGCGGTTATGTCGCTGACGATCCCCACCGCATAGAGCGGTTGGCCCTCTCCGTCGCGGATGCACGATACCGTCAGGCTGGCCCATATCACGGTGCCGTCCTTGCGGCGGTAGCGCTTCTCGAGGTCGAACTGGTCTCGTTCGCCCGCGTAGAGCTCCCCCAGCAGTCGGAGATCCTCGGCGAGGTCGTCCGGGTGCGTGACCTGCTTGAGATTTAGTGCGAGGACCTCCTCGCGGTCGTAGCCCAACATGGTGCAGAAGCGGTCGTTGACCTCGAGCCATTCGCCATCGGGCCCGGCCCGCACGATCCCCACCGCGGCGTTCTCGAACACCGCCCGATACTTCCGGTCGCTCTCCTGCTGGGCTTCTTCGAGTCGGCGCTGCTCGGTGATGTCCAGTCCGTAGGCGAAGAACCCCGACACGGTTCCACCGACGAGGTGAGGGGTGTAGATCGTGTTGACGAAGCGCAGCCCTAAGCGAGGAAGTTTCACCCACTGGCGATAGGAGGCCGTTTCTCCGCGCAGAGCCTCGGTCACATGGGGGGCGATAGACGAATACAGCTCCTCGCCCAGGACATCACGCACGTGCCGACCGAGCATCTCTTCGGGCCTGAACCCGAGCAGATCCGCGTAGCGCTGATTGACGTAGCGATAGCAGACCAGATCGTCGATGTAGGCGACGAACATGGGGGCATGGCGGAGGAACAACTCGGGCGCGATCTCAGGCGCCGACTGAAGGTGGTCGTTCAAATGCACTCCTGCCCGACAGGTTGGGTACCAGGGACTTCGAAGTTCCGCATGGTGCTGATGTCGATTATTGCAG
Source organism: Trueperaceae bacterium (assembly GCA_036381595.1). Taxonomy (NCBI): domain Bacteria; kingdom Thermotogati; phylum Deinococcota; class Deinococci; order Trueperales; family Trueperaceae; species Trueperaceae bacterium. The sequence goes on from DASVCN010000040.1 coordinate 42,353, forward strand.
GTCGGCCGGACCTTCCGGTGTGGCGTAAGGCCGGGTCCGGCCTTCGATTAACTGAACGGTCGTTAATGCCCTCCTCAGCCTCGACCAGCGCGCGACGGATAATCTCGGGATGTGGCGGCCCTGTCCCTCCGCATCCCGGAAAGCCGCCATATGTAAGGTCTCGCCGGCCTCCCCTCATGCCGGCGAGACTCATTGGTGGGCCGCTGTCCCCCGTGGCCGAGCCCCCCGAACCCAGCGAATCGACTGGGCCCGTCCCGCCACCAGGGTGCGCGTCTGACTGGTCCGAAGAGCGCAGCCAGGTCGGCCAGGCCTTTTCTGAGAACCGGCCTTCTGCGTGGGGATCTCATCCGCCTCAAACTTGACATACAGACACTCATATCTGTTGACATTGTCCGTCCAACGCTGCTATACTCCCTCCCAGTGAGAGTCCTGCGCGATGCGCGTTCATCAAAGTTGAATGCGCTGCCGCGGGCCGCGCTCCTGAAGTGAGCCCCCATACCCGAACCAGAGGAGACAGCAGATGGCCAAAGCAGTCGGTATCGACTTAGGAACCACCAACAGCGTGATCGCTGTGATGGAGGGCGGCGAACCGACCGTCCTCGTCAACAGCGAAGGAAACCGCACGACCCCATCGGTCGTCGCCTTCAAGGACGACCAGCGCCTGGTAGGCCAGGTTGCGAAGCGTCAGGCAGTGCTCAATGCGAAGGGCACGCTCTTCGAAGTCAAGCGCTTCATGGGGCGGACCTGGGACGAGGTCAAGGACGAAGCCGAGAGGTCCCCGTACGAGGTCGTGCGCGGGGAGGACGGCGGCGTCCGCTTCCTGGTGGGCGACAAGAAGTACACGCCCGAGGAGATCTCGGCCATGGTCCTCCGCAAGATGGTCGACGATGCCAGCTCCACTCTCGGTGAGAAGATCACCAAGGCGGTCATCACCGTTCCCGCCTACTTCAACAACTCTCAGCGTGAGGCCACGCAGAACGCCGGCAAGATCGCCGGCCTCGAAGTCCTCCGGATCGTGAACGAGCCGACAGCCGCCGCTCTCGCCTACGGCATGGACAAGAAGGGCAACGAGACCATCCTGGTCTTCGACCTCGGTGGAGGCACCTTCGACGTGTCGGTGCTCGAGGTGGGGGATGGCGTCTTCGAAGTGCGCTCGACCGCCGGCGACACCCACCTCGGCGGATCCGACATGGACTACGCCATCGTCAATTGGCTGAGTGAGGAGTTCAAGAAGGAGTACAACGTCGACCTGCGCAAGGACAAGCAGGCCCTCCAGCGGCTGATCGAGGCCGCCGAGAAGGCAAAGGTGGAACTCTCGGGAATCCCCGAGACGACCATCAGCCTGCCTTTCATCGCCATGGACCCGGCCTCGAATGCGCCGCTCTACCTCGAGAAGAAGCTCACCCGCGCCAAGTTCGAGGAACTCATCGATCCCTTGATCAAGCGGCTGCGCGCTCCTGTGGAGCAGGCCCTGAAGGACGCCAAGCTCAACAAGGGCGACATCGACGAGGTCATCCTGGTGGGCGGTTCCACCCGCGTTCCTGCCGTGAAGCGGCTGGTCAAGGAGATGTTGGGCAAGGACCCCAACCAGTCGGTCAACCCCGACGAGGTAGTCGCCCTCGGCGCCGCCATCCAGGCCGGCGTGCTCACCGGTGACGTGGAGGACATCGTCCTCCTCGACGTGACCCCGCTGTCCCTGGGGGTAGAGACCAAGGGCGGCGTCTTCACCAAGCTGATCGACCGCAACACTACCGTTCCAGTGCGCAAGACCGAGGTGTTCTCGACCGCCGACAACAACCAGACCGGCGTCGAAGTGCACGTGCTGCAGGGCGAGCGGACCATGGCGTCGGACAACAAGTCGCTGGGCCGTTTCAAGCTCGAGGGGATCCCGCCCATGCCTGCCGGCATGCCGCAGATCGAGATCACCTACGACATCGACGCCAACGGCATCCTGCACGTAACTGCCAAGGAGAAGTCGACCGGCAAGGAAGCTTCGATCACCATCCAGAACACCACCACCCTCTCGGAGGACGAGGTCAACAAGATGGTCGAGGACGCCAAGGCTCACTCGGAGGAGGATCGCGTCGCCCGTGAAGCGGCCGAGGCGCGCAACCAGCTCGACTCGCTTCGGGGCCAGGCTCAACGCGCCCTCGATGAGGCAGAAGGCGTGAGCGATGAGCAGAAGCAGCCGGTACAGGCCGCCATCCGCGAAGCGGACGAAGCGCTCGCTGGGCCGAACGATAAGGAGAAGTTCGAGCGTCTCGCTCAGGAGCTCGCCCAGAAACTGCAGGAGTTCCAGCAGCAGACGGCGACTCCGGCCCAGGGCTCGAACGGCGAGGCGGAACAGAGCGGAGCAGCCGAGGAAGACGACGTTATCGACGCCGACTTCAAGCCGGCGGGCTGATAGCCGAGGTGGACGGGGCGGTGGCGCCCTGCCCAGGAACGACCGCGAGGGCAGGGTGGCGCCGCCGCCCTGCCCCTCCGCTTACTTCGAGATCAGGATGATGATATGAGCGAGATAACCGACCACGACAAGGAGATGCGCGAGAACGCCGAAGCGGGCGTTGAGCGCCAGGAGCCGCAGAACGGGCTGCAGGGAGACGGTGAAGCGGCGCCCGCCGGCAGCGAGCCGCGCAGCGCCGACGAACAGGAGGTCGAGGTGCTCCGCAGCGAACTCGTCCGCCTGCAGGAGGAGCTTCACGAGGCCGGCAGCCGCGCCGATGAGATGAAAGACCGCTACCTTCGCGCCCGGGCCGAGCTGGACAACTACCGGAAGCGCGCCGCGATGGAGGCGGAGCGCGCGCGGGAGGCGGGCCTCGACAGCGCCGTCCTGCCGGTCCTGTCCGTGTACGACGACCTCAAGCGGGCCCTGGAGGCGGCCGAGGGAACCGATCCCGCCGGCATCGTTCCGGGCGTCCAGGGGGTACTTACCACTCTCGAGCGCAACCTCGGCAACCTGGGCATCGAGCCGGTTGGCCGAGTGGGCGAGAGCTTCGACCCGGACCTCCACGAGGCGTTGACGACCGTTCCTACCGACGAAGCCGACAAGTCCGAGACCATCGCCGAAGTCTTCCAACTGGGCTTCCGCAGGGGCGACCGGCTCATCCGGCCCGCCCGGGTGGTCGTCTACCAGAGCTGAGGTCGAGTCATGGCCGCGTACAAGGACTACTACCAGATCCTCGATCTTCCCCGCAGTGCCTCCCAGAAGGAGATCCGCGCCGCGTTCAGGAAGCTGGCGGCCAAGTATCACCCGGACAGGAACAAGGATGACCCCGGAGCCGAGGAGCGGTTCAAGGAGATCAACGAGGCCTACACCGTCCTGAGCGACGAGGAGAAGCGGAAGTTCTACGACCAGTACGGGAGCAACGGGGGACCGCCTCCCTACGCGCAAGGTTCCGACGGACGGGGCTACACGACCGTGAACGCCGAGGAGTTCGCCGGTTTCAGCGACTTCTTCCAGAGTCTCTTCGGCGGCGGCTTCGGCGGCTTCCAGGGGAGCTACCAGACGAGCTTCGGCCCCGAGTCGTTCGGCGGCTACCAGGAGGGGAGCTTCAGCAACCGCCCCGTCCAGCAGCGGGCCACGGAAGCGGAACTGGTAATCGACCTGCCCCTCGCCTTCCGTGGGGGCGTGACGACCGTGAGCATCGACGGTCGCAGGGTCGAGATCAACATCCCGGCGGGGACCCGCGACGGGGCCCGTCTCCGGCTCCGCGGCCAGGCACCGGGCGGCGGCGATCTCATCCTCAGGATCCGCCTGCAGGAGCACCCGGTCTTCACCCTGGACGGCGACAACGTGAAGGTGAAGGTCCAGGTGCCCGACTATCGGGCGGTCCTGGGCGGCGCCGTGCGAGTGCCCACGCTCGACGGTGAGGTCGAGATGAAGCTGCCAGCCGGGACCAGAACGGGCAGGGTACTCAGGTTGCGGGGGCAGGGCTGGCCCCGCTCGAGGAGATCGAGCGGGGAGAAGGCCGAACGTGGTGATGAACTCGCCGAGATCGTCGTGACGATCCCGACGTCGCCCACCGCCGAGCAGCGCAAGCTTTACGAGCAACTCGAAGCGGCAGCCGGGAGTGCCGGCGACGAGAAGGCGAAGTCGAAGGCGACGGCCTGACGCTTGGCGCCCAGGGCCCGGATGCCAGGGACGTCGTCACGAGCGCAGGGTTCTCACCAACCGGGTGCTACCGTGACGGGGTGAATCCGAACATAACCTCAAGCAACCGGCTCTGCATCGCGGTATTGGCGCTCCTCATCCTGCTGCTCACCGCCGCGTGGGCCCAGTCCGACGAGCCGACGAACGAACCGGCCGATTCGAGCGACGAGGTCGTCCTCAAGGCGGGTGAGTACGAAGAAACCGAGAGCGAGTTCGAATCTCGCTTCGAGATCGCCATCCGCGGTCTGGCCGCCAGCCAGGGGCTGCAGCTTACCGACGAGGTGCGCTCGCAGCTAGCGCGCTTCAAGCCCAGCTACCTCGAACAGCGGGCCGCCGAAGTGGCCCTGCTGCAGGAGGCCGAGGAGCGTGGCATCGTCGTCAGCGAAGAAGAGGTCGAAGGGCGCCTCGCGGAAGTCCGGGGGAACCTGGCCGAGGGGCAGGATTTCGGCGAGGTGCTGGAACAAGCCGGCTTCCGCGACGAAAGCCAGCTTCGCCAGTTGGTGAAGGAGACCGAGACTATCCAGCGGACGGTAGACGCGATCGAAGCCGAGATAGAGGTCTCGGATGAAGAGGTCATGGAGTTCTACGAGGCCAACCAGCAGATGTTCGAGCAGCCCGAGCAGGTGTGCGCCCGGCACATCCTCGTCGAGACCGTCGAAGAAGCCGAACAGACGCTGGCCGATCTCGAGGCCGGCGCGGAGTTCGCCGAGCTGGCGGCGGAACGCAGTATCGACCCGGGGTCACCCGACGGCGACCTGGGCTGCTTCGGGCGCGGGCGGATGGTCCCACCCTTCGAGGAGGCTGCTTTCTCGGCCGAGGTGGGGGAGCCTGTGGGCCCGGTGGAGAGCCAGTTCGGTCAGCACATCATCCTCGTCTACGACCGGCAGGAGGCCACGGTGGCCGATCTCGAGGAGGTCCGCCCCAGTATCGAGCAGCAGTTGCGGAGCCAGCAGTTGGCCGCTGCTATCGAGGAGGTACGCCAAGCTTCGAACGTGGAGATCTTCCCCGAACGCCTGGACGTGCCGGCGCCTGAGGAAGCCGCGCCGGAGGCCCCGGATGGAGCTGTTCCCGCTGCTCCGGAAGAGGCTGCTCCCGCCACTCCAGATGGTGAGGCCGCTCCTGCGGCACCCGAGGACGCTGCGCCCGAGGGTGAGGGCGAACAGCAGGAGCCGGCGCCCGCGTCGCCGGACGACGAGTCCGCCGGTAGCGAGGGAAACGACGGCCAGTAGCTGGATAGGTACCGGAAAGGTGGCGGGCTGAACTAGTTCAGTCCGCCGCTTCCGTCGTAGTCCGGCTCCCTACCCACCTGGTTCCGGCACCCGTGCTCGCCCGCAGCCTGTCAGCAAGCTGGGCGGTGTGGTGCTGGAGGTGCCTGAGGTTGACCAGCTGGTGCTCGAGCTTCGAGATGGGGTACCAGGAGAATCCGCTGTCGGGGCTGTTGAGGTCCATCGTGTCCACGGCATCGTCGACCAGCGAATCGCACAGTTGCAGATATTCGAGCGCCTCTTGCCGAGTGTAGGGTCGGGGGAGGAGCGGCAGGTCGCTTTGCGGGTCGGCCGGGCCGGCGATCCCGTCCTCGTGCTGAACATCCGACTGGTGTGCGGACCAGGGCACGAAGGCTGCTTCTTCGATCTGCAGATAGAGGTGGGTGAAGTAGAGCACGTGGTAGGCGATCTGCCAGTAGGCGTTGGTGTGCTGCCTGCTCGTCCACTCGGCCTCGGGACAGTTCTCGATCGTCTCGCGCAGCATCGCCAGTCCGGCGTGATACTGCCGCTTGAGCGCGTCGCTCAGGTGGTGCACGGGTAACTGTTCCTCGTCGGCCATCACATCTCCTCGCGTTCACGGGGCCAGGCGCTCCAGGCGCCAGCCCTCCTCCTCCCGACTGTAGCGGAACCGGTCGTGCAGGCGGTCGGGCCGGCCCTGCCACAGTTCCAGGGCCAACGGCCGCAGCCTGAATCCGCCCCAATGGTCGGGCAGGGGAACCTCACGACCCTCGAACCGCTGCCTGGCCTGCGCCTCACGCTCCAGTAGTTCGGCACGGCCGCTCAATGGCTTGCTCTGCGGCGAGGCCCAAGCGCCTATCTGAGAACCCCGAGGGCGGGAGCGGAAGTAGGCCTCCGACGCCTCGCGCGAGATCTTCTCGACCACGCCCTCGACCCGCACCTGCCGCTCGAGTCGATCCCAGTAGAGCACCAACGCCGCCTGCGGATTCGCTGCCAGGTCCTGAGCCTTCCTGCTCGTGTAGTTGCTGTAGAAGAGGAAGCCGTCAGGACCGTACCCCTTGAGGAGCACCATGCGAGCAGAAACGCGCCCGCTGAGGTCGGCCGTCGCCAGTGTCATCGCGGTGGGCTCCAGCAGATCGGCGCCCACCGCTTCCCGCATCCACTTGCCGAACTGAACCAGCGGGTCCGGTTCCAGGTCGCGTTTGCGGAGTTCCGCGCGACGGTAACCCCTTCTCAACTCCTCGATGCCCATCGTCACAGTCTATTGTCGCTCGCATCCGGCTGTGCCGCTGCGCGGAACGACTCGCTGCAACACCGCCGCGGCGACATTCCCGCCCGGGCGCCGGTGATAGCTTTTCCGCATGGCGAACCGGCTGGCCGGGGAATCGAGTCCCTATCTGAGGCAGCATCGCGACAACCCGGTCGACTGGTATCCATGGGGCCCTGAAGCGTTCGATCGAGCGCGGCGGGAGAACAAACCGGTGCTGCTCTCCGTCGGCTACTCCGCCTGCCACTGGTGCCACGTGATGGCGCACGAGAGCTTCGAGGACCCCGAAACCGCGCGCCTCATGAACGAGCACTTCGTCAATGTCAAGGTGGATCGTGAGGAGCGACCCGACGTCGACTCGGTCTACATGAACGCCGTACAGGCGATGACCGGAGCGGGGGGCTGGCCCATGACCGTGGCGCTTACGCCCGAGGGGGAACCGTTCTTCGGCGGCACCTACTTCCCTCCCGAAGACCGCTATGGGCGGCCCTCATTCCGCCGAGTGCTCGAGGGGCTGGCGTCCGCCTGGCGCGAACGGCACGACGAGGTAGCGTCCTCGGCGGCCGAGATGAGGGAGTACCTCACCAAGGTCGCTGCCGCAGGCGGCGGGAGGGGGAACCTCGATCCCTCGCTGCCGCGAGAGGCGGTCGAGACGCTCCACCGCCAGTTCGACCCACGGCACGGCGGCTTCGGCGCTGCTCCTAAGTTCCCACCCCACTCGGTGCTGCGCTTCCTGCTCGCCCGGCCCGGAGACTACGCCCGTGCGATGGCTCATCGAACTCTTCGCGAGATGGCGAAGGGCGGGATCTTCGATCAGCTCGGGGGAGGGTTCGCGCGCTACAGCGTCGACGAGCGCTGGCTGGTCCCGCACTTCGAGAAGATGCTCTACGACAACGCGCAGCTGCTATCGCGCTACAGCGAAGCGTACCGGCTCAACGCCGACCCGCTCTACGAGCGGACGATCGAGATGACCGTGGACTGGCTCCAGCGCGAGATGCAGAGTCCCGAGGGCGCCTACTACAGCGCCCTGGATGCCGACAGCGAAGGGGAGGAAGGGCGCTACTACCTGTGGGAAGAAGCTGAGTTCGACGGGCTTCTGGGGAGCGAGGCGCCCCTGGCGAAGGAGTGGTTCGGGGTCAGCGCGTCAGGGAACTTCGAGGGACGGAACATCCTCACTGCCGCCTTCGACGAGGAGGATTTCGCGGAACGTCACGACCTCGACCCCAATGAACTGGACGAGCGGATCGAAGGCTGGCGACGGAAGCTGCTGGCTGCGCGCGACAGGCGGGTACGGCCGGGCCTGGACGACAAGGTGATCACCTCCTGGAACGGCTTGGCGATAGCCGGCCTGGCCGATGCGGGACGCGTACTCCATCGACCCGGTTACGTAGACCTTGCCCGGCGCGCAGCCGGCTTCGCGCGGGATGAGTTGTGGAGAGACGGGCGCCTCATCCACGTTCACGGCGGGGCCCATGGACGCGTCCCCGGACTGCTCGAAGATTACGCCTTCCTGGGCCTGGGGCTCCTCGCCCTCTACCACGCCAGCTTCGAAGAGGAGTGGCTCCTCTGGGCTTTGGAGCTCGCGGAGGCGATGACGGATCATTTCGCTGCCGAGAGGGGCGGCTTCTACAGCACCCCTGACGACGGTGAGCAGTTGATCGTGAGGCCCCGTGGGGTATCCGACAGCGCCCTCCCGGCCGACAACGCGGCGGCCGCGGAGCTACTGGTGCACGTAGCCCGGCTCACCGGCGAGGGGGCGCTCGAACGCCAGGCCGAGGCGGCAGTCGCCGGCATGGCCGACCTCGCTCGGCAACATCCCGCCGGGATGGGAGCCAGCCTCACCACCATAGAGTTCCTGTTGCACCCGCCCCGTGAGGTGGCGGTCATCGGAGACCCGGCGGACGAGGCGACGAGGCAACTGCTGCGGATCGTGCAGCAACAGCCGCTCCCCTACGCTGTCGTCGCGCACGCCGACGGACCCGATCACCCCCTTGTCGGCCGGCTCCCGTTCCTCCAGGGCCGAGGGCCCATCGACGGCAAGCCCGCCGCATTCGTTTGCGAAGCGGGCGCCTGCCGGCTGCCCGTCACCGACCCGGCAGAGCTGGCGCGGGAGCTGGTCGAGCAGGCAGCCTAGGTTGCCACCGCTCAGGGGAAGGACCGACCTGGAGGCTAGAATCGAGCGTGGGATTCGACCTCCTCACGGGTCCGCCGGGCTCCGGGAAAACAAGTCTCCTGATCGAGCGGGCCGTCGAGTTGTCTGCCCGCGGGAGGCGGGTCTGGTGGGCCGGGCTCCCCAGCCAGAGGAGCGACGTCTACCGGCGCGCCACTCGTCAGGGCGCCCTGCTAGGGCTCGAGTTCCAGACGATGCAGCAGGTCTACTACCGCCTGCTAGCCCACGCCCGTAGGCTCAAGCCGTTGATCGTGGGCACCGGCCGCCTGGCACTGGTCGGTGAGGCACTGGCCTACGAACGCAAGCGGCTGCCCTCGCCTGGCGAAGCGCGCCTCTTCGCGGCCGCTGTAGCCGAGGCCAAACGGTACGCGGTTGGTCCGGCCGACCTGCCCGCCGGAGACAGCGAACTGGAACGTCTCCGGACCGTCTTCCGAACCTACGAGCGACTGAAAGGCGATGCCTGGGATTACGACGACTTCCGGATCGAAGCGTTGCGTCTCGCAGAGTCGGGCGCGGCCTCGCCGGAAGCCGACGCGCTCATCGTCGACGGTTTCAGGGAGTTGTCTCCCGTCGATCTGCACCTCCTCTCGCTGCTGGGCGAGCGTTGCGAGGTGAGACTAGCCCTGCCGCAGGCACCGGCGGGCCTCATCCCCGGCAAGGTCCTGGCGCCTCGTGACGCTGCCAGCCGTACGGTCTACCGGGCCCCGAACCCGGTGAGCGAGGCTCGCTGGGTGTTGAACTCGCTCAAACGCGACCTCGCCTGCGGGGTCGACCCGCTCGACCTCGCCGTGATCCTACCGGGCGGCGAGAGCGTCGCCTTCAGCGCCTTGGCGGACGAGTACGGAGTACCGGTGATGGATGAACGGCCTACCTCTTTGGCCGACACGGTGCCGGGCCGCCTGCTGGTCGAACTCCTCGAGCTGCCCGACTACCCCACCGCCTCCCGCCTGCTTCCCGTGCGCGAACTGGCGTCGCTCGCCGACGCTGCCATCGAAGAGGGCGTTGCCGGTCACGCCGCGTTCGAGCGGCTCGCCCGGCGATTGGGGGTAGGCGCCAGCTGGGAAAGCTGGCTCGCGCGGCTGCGAGTGCCGGAGGAGGGATCGGCGGCAAGGATCGACGCCTGGGCAACGAGCCTAGTAGATCTGGCCCTGTCGCTCGCCGACCTGGAGCTGGAGGTAGACGGGCCTCGCGGGGCGCTGCGGGTCGCTGATAGCGGCGGCACCGGCACAACCCGAAGGTCCGGCGCCGAGGTGTTGCCGGAGAGGTTCCGGGAGCAGGCGTTGCTACGAGCGAAAGAGGCGCAGCGTGTCGCAGCCGGGCAGGGATTCCGGGCCTGGTGGGCCGCCTTGCTGGCCGATACGCATACCTCCGTCAGACGCCCTGGAGGCGTGGCGCTGATGGACGAGCGTCAGGCGAGCGGCAGGCGGTTCCGTCGCGCCTACCTGATGCGAGCGAACGAAGGCGCGTACGGCGCCGGCGAACGGGAGGATTATTTCGTGCCCGAGGAGTGCCGCGAGCCGCTCGCCGCCCTGCTCGAAGGTGCGCGATCGGTCCTGCCCCGGCGCTTCGAAGGGCGAGAACGGCTGCTGTTCGAGGAACTCACCAGTCTCGCCGACGAGGTCGTCGTGACCTACCCCAGCGGCGACCAGGGAGGACCGTTACTGCCCGAAACGGGCCTGCTCGGCGACGCCGTCCCCCAACCTCTGCCCGCTCAGCAGCTGGGCAGCCGGATCGAGCTGGCGGTAGGGGAGAGCTACCTGGCCGACAGGAGCCGTACCGGAGAGCTCACCGTCGGCTGGCCGATCACCCTCGAGGACCTGCGACGTTTCGACCAGTGCGCCATGAGGCAGTGGCTGGAGGGGCTGCTGGGCGAACGGCGGGATGAGCCGGCCGCCCCCTGGTGGCGCTCGTTCCGTCAAGAGCTGCTGGCGCAGACGAGGCTCGATGCCGGGAGGCTGGAGCTGCTGTGCAGCCGCTACCCGAAGGCCGCTTCCTGGCTGGAGCGGCACCGGCAGCTACTGCTCGAACTCAGTTTCGGGGTCGCTCTGCCCGTTGTCCCGAACCATGTCTCGGCTCGTCTGGACGCTGCCGTGACGGCGCAGGGGGAAGCGAGGATCTACGCCTTCGCACCGCCCGCCGAAGTTGCCGACCGACCGTCGGCCGAACAGTTCATCGAGGGGCGCTGGACCGAACTGTGGGCCGCGGGCCATATGCTCGAGCGGTTCCCGCAACAGGTCGAGGGCGTGCGACTCTTCGCCTGGCCGTTCCTCGGCGATCCGATCGAGGCCTACGACGGCGCCATCGGCTACGAGTGGGGGCGTATCGCTTCGAGGCGAAGGCGAGCCCAGGAGGCGCTGGAGCGACTGCGGAACGGCTCCATCGAACCGGCTCCCGGCTTCCACTGCGGCAGCTGCTCCGTGCGCGACGTGTGCCGCGAAGGCGCCCAGAGTTGAGCGGGCGCGACCGGCCTGGGCGCGCCCGCAAAGGTAGGACGACCACTGGGCGGGGAGCGGCTGCGTGAGAGTTCGAGTGGCATCGGCCGGCACCGGCAAGACGACCAGTCTGGTGCTGCGTTATCTCGAGCTCATCGCAACCGGGACCCCGTTGCGGCGCATCGCCGGCGTAACCTTCACCCGCACCGCCGCCGCCGAACTCCGTCAGAGGGTAGGCGCCGGGCTCGAGGCGGTTCTCGAGTCGGGCGGGTACCTTCACCTCGCGCCGGGCCAGCAGAACCGGCAGGCGTTCGAGGAAGCCAGGCGCGAGCTGGACGGCGCCACACTCACCACCATCCACGGGTTCATGATCGGAGCGCTCCGTCTCGCCGCCCCCACGATGGGCCTGGATCCTGAGTTCAACCCCGTTGCCGAGTGGGAGGGCGAGGCACTCTTCGAGGAGGAGCTGAGGAGCCTGCTCCTGTTGGCCTCCGACCCGGGCCATCCGCTCCACCTGACCGCGGAGCGACTTGGGCGGTCGGCCGGCAGCGACCTGCTCGACCTGTTCCGCAAGCGGTCGCTCGTCGATCGGTTCGAGGCCGGAAGCGACGAGCGGAGTGAGGCGGCGGTCGAACTCTTCGAAGCGGCCTACGAGGCTTACGAGAAGCGGCTGGGTGCGACGATGCTGGCTCCCGGCGAGGTGGAGCGGCGGGCGCTGGCCATGACCCGCGTGCCGAGGGCGATGGAGCGCCTGCGGGACCGCTACCGGGTCGTGCTGGTAGACGAGTTCCAGGATGTGAACCCGGTCCAGGGTCGTTACTTCGAAGCGGTCGAGGCGTCCGGCATCGAGGTGGAAGTGGTCGGCGACCCCAAGCAGTCGATCTACGGGTTCCGCAACGCCGACGTGGGCGTGTTCCGGCGGGCGCTGGCCAACGGCGAGGAGCTTCCGCCCCTCGTCAGCAGCTACCGCCACGGTGAGCTCGTGAACCGCTTCCTGAACAAGCTCACCGCGACGCTGGGCGAACGGGAGATGGGCTTCTCGGCCCGGGAGGCGCCCTCAATCGGAGGCGCCGGCGAAGCGACGAGCGTTCGGGGGCGCATAGAGATGCACTGGGTGGTGGGCGACGAGCCGGTCGCGGAGCTGCGCTGCTCCGAAGCGAAGGTGCTGGCTGAACGCCTCTCTGCCCTTCACCACGACCTCGAGATCCCCTACCGGGAGATGGCCGTGCTCGCTCGTTCCCACCCCAGCCTCGCCGTCATCGAGGCGGCGCTGGAGGAGGCAGGCGTGCCCGCCATCCTGCTGCAGGGACGCGGCTACTTCGAGCGGCGCGAGATCAGGGACCTTTACAACGCGCTGCGCGCGGGCGTCGAACCGTCAGGGGTGCCGTTCGCCGCCTGGCTCCGCGGGCCGTTCGGAGGACTTTCGGCGAACGACTTCGAGGCCGTACTCGCCGCTCCCGAACCGCTCGCCCGGCTCCGTCTAGTGAATCCGGCAGCGGCCCAGAGGTACGACCGTCTGCGAGAGATAGTGCTGCTCCCACCACTGGAGGCGCTCAAGGCGCTCGTGCGCGAACCGCTGATCGACGGGCTCAGCCTCGTCAGTTTCCTGACGGAACGTCAGCGCGAGAACGTCGACGCTCTCCTCTTCACCGTTGCTGGCCAGCCGCCGGCCAGTCTCGAGGTCCTGCTCGAGCGGCTCGACCTGCTGGGGCGTCAGTCCGACGCCGGCGACGTTCCGCAGACGGGCGAAGGCATCGAGCTGCTTACCGTCCACGCCGCCAAGGGGCTCGAGTGGCGCGTCGCCGCCATCTTCGACCTGGGCAGGGGGGCGCCGCCGAACCGCGACAGCCTGCGGGTGGACCCGGAATCGGGCCGCGTCGCCCATCGCGGCAGCCCCGAATTCGACCTCGCCGGCAGCAAGATCGCTCGGCGCGAAGAGGCCGAGAGCTACCGGTTGCTGTACGTCGCGGCCAGCCGACCGCGGGAGATACTGCTTCTGACAGGCAGCGCCAGGGGTGGCCGTGCAAAGGGCTGGGCCAAGGTGCTCGAGTTGATGTCGCTGGGACCCGGGGCGAGGCCGCGAGAGACCGCCGGCTTCCGCCTCGGAGTGCACCGGGTGAGGGCCGAGGCGAGCAGGTCAACAGGGCGTCCCGGGAGCGGAAGCTCGGCACCGGTTCGGGAGAGCGCCCCGTGGCTCGACGATACCTTCCCCACCCATCCCTATCCCCCCGTCTTCAGTCCCTCCCGGCTCAAGACCGTTCAGCGCGGCAGCCCGCTCGCCTCAACGCGGCGCGGAGCTGGGCGCCCAGCGGACGAGCCGCTCGAGCCCGCCGACAGGCGCCGAGAAGGGGTGGTCGAGCCCGCCGAGATGCGCCTGCGCCGAGAAGGCGTGGTTGAGCACCCCCACGGAGGCGAAGGGCTGCCGAACGAGCCCGGCGAGCCGATCCGGCCCGGGGAGGCGGAGGAGTACCTGCCTGGCCGCGCCAGCGCGGTCGGCACCCTCGTTCACTACGCGATCAGCCAGTCGTGGCGGCCCGACGATCCGCAGCACCTGGAGAACCTCCTCGCTCAGGAGGTGATGTTCCCTTTCAGCCGGCCTGAGCAGGAGTCGATGCTGGGCGAGGTGGCGGAACTGCTCGCCAACTACTGGTCTCTCGTCGGCGCCGCTCTGCCGGAACTCGAGGCCAGGGAGGTGGACGAGGCCGAACTGCCGATCGCGCTCCCTCACGGCGCGACCGTCTGGCAGGGGGTGATCGACCGGCTCTACCGTATCGACGGACGATGGCATCTCGACGATTACAAGACCGACAGGATCGTCGATCCCGGCCTCTACCTGGCGCAACTTGCCATCTACAGGCGGGCGGTGAAGGAGGCCCGGGGCGTGGAACCTCTGGCCAGACTCGTCTACCTTCGTTCCGGTGAGGTGGTAGACATCGGCGCGGACCAGCTCGAATCGGCGTTCGAGGCCGCGATGTCACGCGACGATGAATCGGGGTCCCGGCCACGCGACTAACGGCCGAAGCCCGGCGGGCGCGGCACGCCTGACCTAGAGGCTGGTGCGCCAGGCGGTCCGCCTTCGACCGTAGGATCCGGGCTCGCTGCTACCATTCATCTCGATGGACGATCCGCTCGTCCACTCGATGGGGCTCACCGTAAGCCGCGAAGACACCGACGAACTGGGGCACGTGAACAACGCCGTCTATCTGATGTGGGTCGACGAGTGTTGCCGCGCCCACGTGGAACGCCTGGGCATGCCGCTGAAGTCGATGATGTCTTTCGGCGTGTTGCCGGTGGTGAGGCGGCATGTGGCCACCTATCGCTCCTCCGCCGTGCCGGGTGACCGGGTGGTCGTGTCGACCCGGGTGGTTCGCGCCCGCGGAGCTCTAGCCACCCGGCATAACGAGGTAAGGCGCGATGATGACGAGTTGCTCGTCGAGGTCGACACGATTGGGTGTGGATGGACACCCGGACCGGCAGGCCCCGAACGCAGACCGCCCAGGTGATGGCGGCGTTCGGCCTGAACCCCGGTGAGCGGGTCTGAAATTTGGCTACTTCAGGCCCGAGATGTCGGTGAGGGAGTAGATCCTCTCGTCTCTGACGGTGCCGTCGGTCCCTATGGTCCAGTTCCGCAGCACGCCGTCGAGAGTGAACCCGCAGCGTCTGGCCACCCGTCCGCTAGCCTCGTTGAGGTCGTCGCAGCGTATCTCTACCCGTCTGGCTCCGAGGCGTTCGAAAGCGACCGAAGCGAGTCCTCTTACCGCCTCGCTCACGTAGCCGCGGCCAGCCGCACTGGTCCTGATCCAGTACCCGATCTCGAACCGGGGGACGCGCCAGTCGATCCGGTGCAAGCCGCTGCTACCCAGCAGTTCGCCGCTCGCTCGATCGAAGTAGTGGAACCTCAGGTCCTCGAAGGTGATGAATCTGGCCATCGCCCTTCGGATACTCTCCTCGCAACCCTCGAGCGTGTACTCACCTCTCGCCCACGGCATCCACGGCTTCAGCTGGGCCAACGACTCATGAACCGCCTCGTGGAGCGGTCCGGCATCCTCCAGTCGCGGCATGACGATGCGAAGACGTTCGGTATCGAACTCCACGGGGACATCGGGGTTCACCGGCTCTCGGCCTGCCGCTCGGAAGGATCGATGTCGAATACCGGAGTCATGCGCAAGATGATAGCCAACGTCCGTAGGGGAGTTCGAGGGGTCGTGCTAGGCTCGGGTACTCCGGAGGGCGGATGGCACTGGCAGTCGAGCTCTACTTCGACGCGCGGACCGAGAGGACGGTCGACTCGCTCCGGGAAGAGATCCACGCGGCCGGGATCGAGCCCTCGCCGCTCCTCACCGGAGCTCGGCCCCACGTCAGCCTCGCGCTGGTCGAGACCGACGACGTACCTCGGCTCAGCGAGGTCGTGGACCTCTTCGCGGCAGATACCGAGAGGTGCCCGGTCACGCTCGTCTCGCTGGCGTCGTTCTCGAGCAGCAAGGGAGTTCTCTTCCTGGCGCCGGTGCCCACGAGGCGGCTCCTCGAACTCCACGCCCGTTTCTACGCACGGCTGGCGGCCGAGCGGCTCGAGTTCGACGAGCTATACGCACCCGGGTCGTGGGTGCCGCACTGTACCCTCGAGATGGGGTTGAGCGGCTCCCAGCTGGCTACCGCTTTCGACTCGTGCTGGCGGTCCTTCAGCCCCGTCTCAGGCGAGTTGGTCGCTGCGGGCGTGGTTTCCTACCCGCCTCCCAGTACCCATTCGGTTTCACTCCTGGACGAGCCTGCATCGGCTTCAGAGACATAGTTCGGCAGCACTTGATTACACGATATCCGTCCCCTAGAATCTAGTCGTTCCGGAAAAGACGCAAGGCTTTTTCGAAACCCGGGTCCAGCCCGGAATCTGTTACACCCGCCTGGATCGGGTGGATTGGAAAGAGGATGGCAACAGGGAAAGTCAAGTGGTTCAACGGGGAGAAGGGGTACGGCTTCATCGAGCAGGACGACGGGGAAGCCGATCTCTTCGTCCACTTCAGCGCCATCGAAGGTGAGGGTTATCGCAATCTGAACGAGGGGGACGTCGTCGAGTTCGAGGTAGGTCAGGGGCAGAAGGGCCCGCAGGCCCGGAACGTCGTCGTGACCCAGAGCTCGGGCCAGGGCGACTCGGGAGGCCGTTCGTTCGGGTCCCGCCGGCAGCGGTACTGACTCCCGCGGAACGGTGGCTGGGGTTTTGCCTGATGCCAGCGGGCTTCCGTCGCTACAGGTCTTGCATTCCGTAAACGTTTGTTCTATTGTCAATTGTTTCGAAAAAAGCCCAATAGGCTGTTTTTCGTGACCGGGAGAAGCCCCGGATGTGCTTCGTGTCCCGTTGCGACAGTCTCCGAAGCGGAGACGGTGACGGGCGGTAAGGATTGAAGGATGCCTACAGGGAAAGTCAAGTGGTTCAACGGCGAAAAGGGATACGGCTTCATCGAGCAGGATGATGGCGGATCCGATCTCTTCGTTCACTTCAGCGCCATTCAGGGTGACGGCTACCGCAACCTGAACGAAGGCGACGTCGTGGAGTTCGAAGTCGGTCAGGGTCAGAAGGGCCCGCAGGCCCGCAACGTTTCTGTAGTTCGTGCTGCTGAGCCTTCGGGTGGCCGGCGCGAGCGCTACTAGCGTTCAACAGGCTAACCAATCCGAGCCGGGCTTAGAGCCCGGCTCTTTTCATCGGCACCCGGCTACCGCTGCCAGTGGCCTGTGGCCCACGGCAACTTCACGGCGCCCGCCGACGCGTTAGCTTGGTGACCACCACCGGCGCCGCCGACGGCGGGAGCGAAGGGAGCGCCATGAACGATCACGTCTACAAGAAGATCGAGCTGACCGGCTCCTCGGAGAAGGGGATCGAGGACGCCATCGCGACGGCGATCGCCCGCGCTTCCGAGTCGGTGCGGAACATGCGCTGGTTCGAGGTGACCGAGACGCGCGGTCATATCGAGAACGGCAAGATCGCGCACTACCAGGTGACCCTGAAGGTCGGTTTCACCCTGGACAGCGAGGGGGACGCCGGGTCGCCACCGGGAGCGAATTTCGTCTGAGCCGAACGGTCAGACCGGAACCCGGGTCGAATTGGGCCGCCAGTAACGGAGCGCGAGACTGAGCAGCCGAGCGAGGCTCAGGCCGACGATCGCCCACCAGACGCCGGCAAGACCCCAACCCAGCGGGATCACCAGGATCAGCAGCAGCGACCCCACCGCGGCCGAGGCGATCATCGCCCACGCCAGGTAGCGGAAGTCTTCCATGCCCATGAAGATCCCGTCCCAAACGAAGACCAGGGCGTTGAGCGGCTGCATGAGGGCGACGAAGGGGAAGATGGCGAGCACACCCGCAACCACCTGCGGGTCTTCGCTGAAGGTACGTGCCAACAGGTGACGCGCTGCCCAGAGGATCACTCCCAGCACGGCCCCGAGGAACAGGCCTAGCAGCAGCAACCGGTTCGACAAGGCCCTGGCGTCGGCCCCTACTCCCTCGCCCAGATAACGGGCGACTAGGGCCTGAGCCGCTATGGCCAGGGCATCGATGACGAGTGAGAGGAAGAGCCAGATCTGCACCGCCACCTGGTGGGTGGCGACTTCGACCACACCGAGCCGGGCGGCCACGGCGGTCGCCAGAGCGAGCGTGAGGACCAGAACGAAGGTCCTCACCACCAGCTCCCAGCCGATGCGCAGGAACGGCCGGAGCTCGGCCAGTCGAGGGACGGCGATGACGGGGCCCAGCTTCGATCGATCCCGTCCCGCCAGCAGCCAGAGGAAGCTCAGAGCGCCGAGCCACTGACCGATCACGGTGGCCCAGGCCGCGCCCGCAATGCCCCAATCCAATACGAAGATGAAGATCGGATCGAGGGCGAGGTTCACGAGGTTCAGGACGAGCGTCACCAGGAACGGCGTGCGGGTGTCCTGGAAACCGCGGTACGCCCCGTTCGCGGCCAGGATCAGCAGAACCGCCGGGATCGCCAGCGCCCGGACCCGCAGGTAGGCGAGCGCCGGCTCCAGCAACAGCCGATCGGCTCCCATCGCCACCAGGGCGGGTTTGGCGAGGAGTTGGACGAGGAGAAGCGTCGCCAGGCCCAGCAGCGCTGCCAGGAAGAGAGCCTGCACGATCCGCCGGCCCGCGGCCGCCGCGTCTCCCCGTGCGTTGGCCCTCGCCACCATCGGCGTCGTGCCGTAGGCGAGGAAGTTGAAGACGAAGAATGCGAGGGCGAAGAGGGCGCTGTTCACGCCCAGCGCGCCCAGTTCCACGGTGCCCAACCGTCCCACGAAGGCGGTGTCGACCAACGAGACGAGAGGGTCCGCCGCCAGCGTGCCCAGCGCCGGGAGCGCCAGAGCGAATATCTCCCGGTCGAAGCGACGCGACAGCACGAGGCCAAGTGTATCGCGCGTCCTCCGGTCGGTCCTTCCGGCGCCTCCCCGGGTTGTTAGACTGCCGCAGCAGGAGAAGGAGTCGACATGGCAGAGGAGAGCGGCGCCGCCGGCACCAAGGTGGCAACCCTCGAACCCCGCGACGATCTGAGGCTCACCCGCCACCACTCGAGGATCGGCGGTGCGCACGTGCCCTACACGGCCACGGCGGGCACCATGGTGCTTCGCGAGGAGAGCTTCGGACAGGGTGATCAGGCAGACCGGGCCGAGGGCCTCAAGCCGCGGGCTCAGGTCTTCGTGGTGAGCTACGTGCGCGACGACGTCGCCGACTCGGCTTCGCGGCCAGTCACCTTCTGCTTCAACGGGGGTCCCGGTTCCTCTTCCGTCTGGCTGCACCTGGGGATGCTGGGCCCTCGTCGGGTAGACATGGGACCGGAAGGGCTCGGCGAGACCCTGACGCCCCAGCTGGTCGACAACGAGCACTCGCTCCTCGACCTCACCGACCTGGTGTTCATCGATCCCGTCTCCACCGGTTACAGTCGCGCCCTCAAGGGGGAGAAGCCGAAGGAGTTCCACGGCTTCAAGAAGGACATCGAGTCGGTCGGTGAGGTGATCAGGCTCTGGTGCACGAAGAACGGTCGCTGGACCTCACCCAAGTACCTGGCCGGGGAGAGCTACGGTACCACCAGGGCAGCGGGACTGGCAGGACACCTGCAGGAGCGCCACGGCCTCTACCTCTCGGGACTCCTGCTCATCTCCTCAGTCCTCGATTTCTCGACCCTGCTGTTCGGTCCGGGCAACGACCTGCCCCCAGCCGTCTATCTGCCCACCTACGCCGCCACGGCTCACTACCACGGCAAGCTGGACGACGAACTGCAAGGGCTGCCGCTGAGGGAGCTGCTCGACCGGGTGGAGACGTTCGTCCGGGAGCGTTACTGGCCGGCGCTGTTCCAGGGGGCGTCGCTGCCCGAGGGCGAGCGGAGGGCCCTGGCCGACCAGGTCGCGCGGTTCAGCGGGTTGAGCAGCGAGTTCGTCGAGGCGAACGATCTGCGGGTCGAGATCTTCCGCTTCACGAAGGAGTTGCTGCGCGGCGAGCGGCGCACCGTGGGCCGGCTCGACAGCCGCTATACGGGGATAGACCGCGACGCGGGCGGCGAGCACTTCGAGTACGACCCTGCCTACGCTGCCTTCCAGGGTACCTACACCGCAGCCCTCAATCACTACCTGCGCAGCGACCTGGACTACTCCAGCGATCTGCCGTACGAGATCATCGCCGACCTGTGGCAGACGTGGAGCTACAAGGAGTTCGAGAACCGCTACGTGAACGTGGGAGAGACGCTCCGCAAAGCGATGAGCATCAACCCGCAGTTGCGCGTGCACGTTGCCAGCGGCTACTTCGATCTGGCCACGCCCCACTTCGCAACCGACTACACCTTCGCTCACCTGGGCCTCGATCCGACGTTGCGGGAGAACCTGGAGTTCTCCTACTACGAGGCCGGACACATGATGTACGTGCATCGGCAGTCGCTCGCCGAGCTGAAGGAGAGGCTAGCCCGCTTCCTGCTCGCGGCCGCCGACTGAGGGCCCGAGCAACGGGCCGACGTCTCACTTGGAGGGAAGCGGCCGAGCGCCTGACGGTGCCGGAGCGGACGCCAGGTGGTCGGCCGGAACGAGTTCGAAGCCCGACGACAGGCCCGAGTGCGGAGCCGTCTACGGTTCTTCGCTCCGCTTCGGGGGAGGATTCAGCGTGAAGGGAGGCCAGCCATGGAACTCGATGAACACCGTCTGCTGGACCTGCTCAAGAGTGATCCGCGGGCTCACAAGCTCATCCACGACAACGTCGACGACCGCTGGTTCGTCTACGCGTTCGATCAGAACCCGCCGGAGGTGACCAGCGTGCCGAAGGACCTGGCGATCAGGGCGCTGCAGCAACGCTGGGTCGAGGAGCATGAAGACGACAGGAGGGGCGAGTTGCCCAGCGAGCACTACGAGGTCTTCCTGCTCACCGATGCCGGGGTCGAAAGGGCAGAGGAGGGCGGCTGAGCTGAGCTAGCGAGCCTTCGCCCGGTCGAGCTCCCGTTCGACTACCTCCTTCACCAGCTTCGGGTTGGCGCTCCCGCCCGTCTCCCGCATCACCTGGCCCACGAAGAACCCCGCCAGGCCGGTCTTCCCGTCGCGATAGGCCGTGACCTTCTCGGGGTTCCGCTCCAGGACCCGCTCCACTACCGGGAGCAGAGCGCTCTCGTCGCTCACCTGCCGGAGGCCCAGTTCGTCTACCAGTTCCGACGGCGCTCCGCCGCCCTCGAGCATCCGGGCGAAGACCTCCTTGGCAGCGCGCGCCGACACCGTCCCCTCGGCGATCAGGGCTACCAGTCCGGCGAGGTGTTCAGGGGCGAGCGGGAGGTCGTCGAGGTCCCTGCCCTTGAGCTCACGCAACAGTTCGTTGACGGTCCAGTTGGCGATCGCCCTGGGATCGTCGAAGTGGCCCACCGCCTCCTCGAAGAAGCGCGAGAGCCGGGTGTCGCCGGCGATGAGCAGCGCGTCGCGCTCGTCGATCCCCATCACGTCGCGGTAGCGGCTGTAGGCCGTTCTCTGTTCGACCGTCAGCTCGGCGACCGGATCCTTGGGGGGCGAAGGTCGACCCGGTTCCTTCGCTGCCGGTTCGGTACCGCTCGCCCTGCGCCGCTCCGTCTCCTGCTGCTCAGGCACCTCTGCCTTGGTCCAGGAGTCCTTGAGGGTGACGATCCGGTTGAATACCAGGTCGTCGCTGGAGGAGTCGACCGGATCGCGCCAGAAGTAACCGAGCCGTTCGAACTGGTAGCGGGTATCGGAGGGGTCGTTCGCGACGCTCGGCTCCACGAAACCGTGGCTCACCTGTAGAGAGTCCGGGTTCAGGGTGTCGACGAACGGCACCTGGGCCCGGTCCGGTTCGGGCACCGAGAAGAGCCG
The DNA here is from genome assembly GCA_036381595.1 of Trueperaceae bacterium. Taxonomy (NCBI): domain Bacteria; kingdom Thermotogati; phylum Deinococcota; class Deinococci; order Trueperales; family Trueperaceae; species Trueperaceae bacterium. The sequence continues at coordinate 63,926 of DASVCN010000040.1, forward strand.
CTCGAAGAGGCGGAATCGAGCCGGCAACGCCGCGTGGGCGGCGAGCCAGTGGATAGTGCCCCTGACCTTGCGCCCAACCGGGTTCCGGCCGAGTGTCTCCGGGTCGTAACTGCAAAGAAGCTCCGTTACCTCGCCGCGTTCGTTCCTGACGACCTCGTCGCAACGGATGACGTAGCCGTGTCGTAGCCGCACCTCTGCCCCTGGGGAGAGCCTGCGCCACCCAGCGGGAGGATCCTCGGCGAAGTCCCCGCGCTCGATGAACAGTTCACGGCCCATCGGCAGCTCTCGGCTACCCTCTCTGGGAACGTCGGGGGGCCAGTAGGGCGCCTCGATCGACTCGGACTCCCCCTCCGGGTAGTTGGTGATTCTGATCCGCAGCGGCTCGAGCACCGCCAGTACACGGGGCGCCTTATCGTTCAGATCGTCACGGATGCTGTGCTCAAGCAGGGCGATGTCGGTGCGGCTCTCCGTGCGCGTCACACCCACGCGGTTGACGAAGTCGCGCAGGGCGGTGGGCGTGACGCCGCGGCGGCGCATACCGCTGATGGTGGGCATCCTGGGGTCGTCCCAGCCGTTCACCCGCTTCTCGCTTACCAGCTGGATGAGTCGCCGCTTGCTGAGCACCGTGTACTCGAGCCGCAACCGAGCGAACTCGTACTGGTGCGGTCGCGGCTCGGACGTGAGGTTCTCGACCAGCCAGTCGTACACTTCCCGGTTGTTGTCGTACTCCAACGTGCAGAGGCTGTGGGTCACCCCTTCGATGGCGTCGGAGAGCGGGTGAGCGAAGTCGTACATCGGGTAGATGGGCCAGCTGTCGCCGGTCCTGTAGTGGTGAGCGTGGCGGATCCGGTAGAGGAGGGGATCCCGCATCAGCATGTTGCGCGAGCTCATGTCTATCTTCGCCCTCAGCACGTGCGCCCCGTCGGGGAACTCACCCTTGCGCATCCGTTCGAAGAGTTCGAGGTTCGCCTCGATCGATCTTCCGCGGTAAGGGCTCTCCCGGCCCGGCTCGGTGACGCTACCGCGGTACTCGCGGATCTCTGCCTCGGAGAGACTGTCGACGTATGCCTTGCCGTCGCGGATCAGTTGCAGGGCGTACCGGTAGAGCCGCTCGAAGTAGTCCGAGGCGTGCACCAGGAGGTCCCACTCGAAGCCCAGCCAGCGGATATCCTCCTTCATCGCCTCGACGTACTCGACCTCTTCCGTGACTGGATTGGTGTCGTCGAAGCGAAGGTTGGTACGGCCGCCGTAGTCGTCAGCCACCCCGAAATCGAGGAAGATCGCTTTCAGGTGGCCGATGTGGAGGTAGCCGTTCGGTTCGGGCGGGAAGCGCGTGACGACCTCCTGCACCGCCCCGGACCCGAGGTCCCGCTCGACGATCTCGGTGATGAAGTTGGGTGTCAGGATCCGTTCGTCGTCGAACGGGATCCTGCTCCTGGTTGTCGGTTTCTCGCTCATGATCGTTCCTGCGGCCTCTCGGCGTCGGCTGATTTCGCTGCTCGTGCCCGTTGCCTCCCAGACGAGGCTATCACCGGCCCCGACCGGGCATGGCGGGCCCGTACGACACGCCATGGTGACACGCTCTGCCGACCGTGTGACGCTCACTGGAGCCGTTCGGCGGGGACTCCGTTAGGGCATAAAAGGGAGACCGCCTCACCCTACTCGGGCGTACCCGGCATTAACAGGGGTCGGCGAGACGGCCGAAACCTTCGCAAAGCGGCACTTCGATTGACGATGAATTCACGTCGCCCGCTGCCGCTCCAGATTATCGTCTACTGGAAGGTTGGCGGATCGGGGGCGAGCTTCGCAGGTGGTGATGAGATGCTGAGCGAAGGTCATGAAAGTCCGCCGGCCTCAGGCGGATCGAAACTACCCGCTTCATTGCGGGTCCTAGTCGGCAAAGGGTTGCTTGACCGGCTCATCGTCTCGGTTGCGGCGGCGGGCGCAGCTTCCTTTTTGGCGATACTCTTCGCTTTCGGGCAGCCCGAGTGGCCGCTGCTTCCCTGGCTCGGCTTCACGGCCGCCTGCGCCGTGATGGTGAGCTTCCCCTACCGGGTGGACCGGCCGGGAGAGTCGTACTTCATGGACTTCGACGAGATCCTGCTGCTGGTCTCGTTCCTCTTCCTCGAACCAGCGCCCATCGTCGCGTTCCTCTCGCTCGGTTTCTTCGTCGGCGCTGTCGTACGGGGCATCTCTGCCCGGCGTGTGCTGTTCAACACCGGGGCTCGGGCGCTGGCGGCGAGCCTGGCAGTGGTCTCGGTGGAAATCCTGCCGGTGAACGGCTCGCAACCCGAGAGCTACATCATCGGTGGCCTGCTGGCGGCCCTCATCTACAGCTTCACCAACCAGTCTCTGGTATCGATGGCCCTGGCGATCCTCAACCGGACCTCCTTCACGCATGAGTTCCGCTCCTCCGTCACCGACGTACTCGCTCGCACCTGGCCGATCGTCGTCAGCTACGGACTGGTCGTCGGGGTCGCTGGACGCCACGAACCGGTGGCCCTCGTGCTCGGGGCGATCCCGCTGCTGATGGTGATCGGCTTCAGCCGGATCACTCAGAAGCAGCGCGACGAGTATCTGCGCATGACCGGCCTCTACCGGGCCGCACAGGAGATGCACGAGGCGCGAACCGACGAGGACATCCTGCGGATCCTCCGTTACACCGTGAGGAAGACGCTTGGTGTAGACGGAGCGAAGCTGCGTTCGACGCCGCCCTTCGGCGAGGAGTTGGGGGCGTGGCTACCAAACCGGAACTGCTGGATAATCGTGCCCACGCCCGCCTCGGCCGATACCAGGAGACAGGACGACGCCTTCCTGCAGGCCGCCGCTTCGCTCGTGGAGTCGAGCATGGAGCGGGCGACGTTGGTGGGCGAACTGGAACGCCAGTCGCTGCGCGACCCGCTCACCAACGCCTACAACCGGCGTTACTTCCATCAGGTCCTCTCGGGCGCCCTGGAACAGAAGGGGGCGAAAGGCTGCCTCGCGCTGCTGGATATCGATCACTTCAAGGTCATCAACGACACTTACGGGCACGAGGTGGGGGACGAAGCGCTCAGGACGCTCGTCGAGATCGCCGAGGAGACGTTTGGAACGCTGGGTGTGCTCTGCCGCCTGGGCGGTGACGAGTTCGCCCTGATACTGCCGAACGTCAGCGTCTCCGCCGCGATCGAGGGCCTCGAAGGACTGAGGGAGCGACTGGCGCGGAGCGCTCCGGGCGACCCCGGCCGGCGTCCCGAGGGCTTCCACGCCAGCGGCGGACTCGCCCCCTATCCCGAGTGCGGGCGCGATCCGATGTCGTTGCTGCGGTCCGCCGACCGTGCTCTCTACCGCGCCAAGCGGGAGGGCCGTGACAGGGTAGTGGTCGTGGAGGAAACGGTCGAGGAGTGACCGCGAGCGGCGTTGCCTGAGAAGCGGGCTTTCAGGCGAGGATGAACAACGTTATGAAGTAGTAGGTGGCCGGGATCGCGAAGAGGTGGCTGTCGATCCTGTCGAGGACGCCGCCCTGACCGGGCAGGAACACTCCGGCATCCTTCACCCCCACCCAGCGCTTCATCAGGCTCTCGAAGAGGTCCCCCAGCTGTGCCGCCGAGGCGACGAGGATGCTGAACAGCAGAGCGTCGTAGAGATCCACCCGCAGGTTGAACCAGTTCTCCAGCAGGAACAGGCTACCGGTGACGACGACGATGGCGAGAAGTACGCCCCCTACCGCCCCCTCCAGGGTCTTCTTGGGGCTTATCAGCGGTGCCAGCTCGTGACGGCCGAAGAGCGAGCCCACCACGTAACCGCCTACGTCGGCGGCGACCACGGCCAGGATCGGCAGCATCAGGTACCAGATGCCGAGCGCTCCATCGGGGGTATAGCGGAGGGTGATGATGTAGCTGAAGAGCCAGGGGATGTAGAGGTAGCCGAAGAGGGTGAACACCGCCGTGTAGAGCGAGTTGCGATTCGGCTTCACCACCTCGAGGGTGATCAGGTAGAGGGCGAAGACGCCCAGCAGCGCTTCGCGCCAGGAGATGCTGGGATGGAGCACGACCATGCCGGGGTATCCGGGGGGCAGGGCCGCAGGCAGGGTGAGGAGCGTAGCTACCCAGAGGGAGCGGCGACGGATGGGGATCCCCCGCAGGTTCATCATCACGCTGAACTCCTGCACCGCGACCAGGCAGAGGCCAAGGTAGATAGGCGCCAGGAGCGGCAGGCCCACCCAGGAGACCAGGATGGCGGCCAGGAACGCCAGGAACGATGAGAGGATGCGTGCGACGGGCATCTGGACCAGGCGTCCGCGCCCTCCCGATCTGGGCCTGCTCGGCCGCTCGTTGCGGCGCGCCTCCCCGCCGCCTCGGAGAGGGAGCGTGATCGGGAGGGCGGTCAGACCGCCAGGATGTCCTCTTCTTTCGACTTCACCCGGACGTCGATCTTCGCGATGAAATCGTCGGTTATCTGCTGGACGCCGTTCTCGCCGGTGCGGAGCTCGTCGTCGGTCAGCAGGTTCTCCTTGCGCATCTCCTTGAGTTCGTCGTTCGCGTCGCGCCTGATGTTGCGGATCGCCACCCGGGCCTCCTCGGCCATGGTCTTGATCGTCTTCACCAGGTCGCGGCGTCGCTCATCGTTCAGAGGCGGAACGGAGATGAATATCTGGTCCCCCTTGTTGCCGGGGTTGAACCCGAGGTCGCTCTCGCGGATCGCCTTCTCGATGTCACCCACCACGTTCTTGTCGAACGGGACGATGAGGAGGGTGCGGGGATCGGGGCTGGAGATCGTCGCCAGCTGGTTGAGGGGGGTACTGGAACCGTAGTAATCGACGGTCACGCGGTTGAGGACGGCCGGATTGGCGCGCCCGGTGCGGACGGCTGCGATGTTGTGCTCGAACGCATCGAGCGACTTCTGCATCCGCTCCCGCGTCTCCTTCAGGACGGTGTTCATGCTTACCTCCGCGCGTGCCTGGCCCTACAGGTGGACCACCGCTTCGATCATCCCAGTCTAACGCCCGAAAAGTGACCTGGAGCGGAGGCGTCGTGCTGCTGCCGCCGGCCCCTCGAGCGCGGCCGTCCTGCTGCTCCCGGTCGGTAAACGGACCAGGGCCTCCTGCTGCTCTCGATCGGTTGAACAGGGCGTCCCGCTGCTGCCGGTCGGTTCCGCTCTCGACTCAGCCGGAGCCGTCGGCCACCGTGGCGGGGGAGCCGGACGAGATGAGAGTCCCTACGTGTTCTCCTGCCAGGAGTCGCTCGAGGTTCCCCTCGGAGAAGATGTCGAACACCCTTATCGGCATGTCACGTCCCATGCAGAGGCTAATGGCAGTGGCGTCCATCACCTTGAGCCCCTGGTTCAGCACCTCCAGGTAGCTCAGCCGCTCGAACTTGCGGGCCTCGGGGTTCTGGTTGGGATCGTCGTCGTACACCCCGTCGACGTTGTTCTTGGCCATCAGCACCATGTCGGCGTCGATCTCGAGCGCGCGCAGAGCGGCCGCCGTGTCGGTGGTGAAGAACGGGTTGCCGGTGCCGCCGCCGAAGATGACGACCCGGCCCTTCTCCAGGTGCCTGAGCGCGCGCCGGCGGATGTACGGTTCGGCGACCTCCTGCATGGCGATCGCCGACTGCACGCGGGTCTCGATCCCCTTCTGCTCGAGCGCGTCCTGCAGGGCCATCGCGTTCATGACCGTGGCCAGCATGCCCACGTAGTCGGCTGTGGCCGGGTCCATGTTGGAACCGTGCTGCGCTCCACGCCAGAAGTTACCGGCCCCGACGACTACCGCTAGTTGAACGCCGCGACCTTGGGCCGCGGCGATCTCCTGCGCCAGTGAACGGGTTGCTTCGGCCGAGACACCGAATCCCCCCGGTCCGGCGAGGAACTCGCCGGACAGCTTGAGCAGGACTCGTTGCATGCTTACTCGCCGATCGCGATCCGGGCGAAGCTGCCTATCTGGATGTTCTCGCCGATAGTAGCGATGGCCTCGTGGAGCAACTGTTCGACCGTCCGCTTGTCATCCTTGATGTACGGCTGCTCGAGCAGGCAGATCTCGGCGTAGAACTTGTTGAGACGCCCCTCCACCATCTTCTCGATGACGTTCTCGGGCTTGCCCGAAGCACGCGCTTCGCTGGCGAGCGCCTCCCGCTCGGCCGCTACGACCTCTTCGGGCACCTGATCGCGGGAGACGTAGGTGGGGTTGTTCATGGCGACGTGGATCGCCAGGTTCTTCGCCAGGTCCTGGAACTGTTCGTTGCGCGCGACGAAGTCGGTCTCGCAGTTCAGTTCCACGAGAGTGGCGATCTTGCCGTTGTGGTGGACGTAGGAGCCTACGAAGCCTTCCGAAGCGGCGCGGTCTGCCTTCTTGGCGGCCTTCGCGATACCGCGCTCCCGCAGCAGCTGGGCGGCCTTCTCCAGGTCGCCGTCGGTTTCCACGAGAGCGCCCTTGACGTCCATCATGCCGGCGCCGGTCATCGACCGGAGCTGCTTGATGCTCTCCATGCTTACAGCCATCTGCTCTTTCCCTTTCCTTCTGCCCAGATAAAGTTGCTCAGAACTCAGGCGGTCTTCCCGGCTGCTTCCTCGGCAGCAACTTCCTTCGACTCCCCGCTGTCCTCGGCCTCGGTCGAAGTCTCCTCGGCCTTGGGGGTATTGGCGGTCGGGTCGTATTCGGCGTTGGGCTCAGTAGCGCCGGCGGTCTGGCGAGCCGCTTCCGGCTGGCCGACCTTGCCGCTCTCCTCGCCCTCGCTGCCACCCTCTTCCTCGGCTCTTTCGGCGGCTGTCCTGATAGCCCGCTCCGGTGCCGACTCGGGGGTCGGCAGGGTCTCGCGCTGCTCATCCCCGGCGACCGTCGGCTGCTGCTCGGTCTCTACCGCCACATCGGCCCCGCCTCGCACCTCGACGATGACGTCGGAGAGTCGGGCGGTGACGAGCTGGATCGAACGGATGGCGTCGTCGTTCCCGGGGATGATGAAGTCGAGCGTGTCCGGATCGCTGTCGGTGTCTGCCAGGGCAACGGTGGGGATGCCGAGCTTGTTCGCTTCCTTCACGGCGATCGCTTCCTTCGTCGGGTCGATCACGAAGAGGGCGTCGGGCAACCGGCCCAGGTCGCGGATCCCACCCAGATAGCGCTGCAGCCTCTGCAGCTCCTTGCCCAGGTCGATCTGCTCCTTCTTGCTGTAGCGCAGGATCGACTCGTCCTCGAACATCGCCTCGAGCTCCTTGAGACGCTCGACCCGGGCTCGCATGGTGCGGAAGTTCGTGAGCAGACCGCCCAGCCAGCGCTCGTTGATGTAGGGCATGCCGCAGCGCTTCGCCTCGGCCGCCAGGATCTCCTTGGCTTGCTTCTTGGTGCCTACGAAGAGGATGGTGCCACCGCGGCTGGCGACGTCGCGGAGGAAGTCGAACGACTTCTCGCTCTCGACCAGCGTCTTCTGTAGGTCGATGATGAAGATGCCGTTGCGCTCCGCGAAGATGTAGCGCTTCATCTTCGGGTTCCAGTGCTTCGTCTCGTGGCCGAAGTGGACTCCGGCTTCCAGAAGCTGCTTCATTCCCAGGTAAGACATCTCTTCCTCCATGGCGGGACGTTGAGTGATGGATGTGCGAAGTTCCGCCTTCGCTGCGTCCTGCCGGCCGACCAGACATCCCGCTGCTGGCGCGGCCCAAACCTCCCGATGATAGCAGATGAGGCGAAGTGTGAGGCGACCGGCCGCTACTCGAGTCGGCCGGCGCGGGTGCTTGCGATACGCCGCCCCGCGAAGCGATCGTCGAGCAGCCGCGTGCGTCCGAACGAGAGGCGGCCATCCTCCGATGACCGCCTCACTCGACTCATGGCCGTTCGCGGGCCTCTGCTAATTCAGCCCGGCCAGCGCCTCCTGTGCTCCCTGGTGCTGCGGGTCCAGTTCGAGAGCGTGCTGGTACGCCTCCTGGGCCGCTTGAGCGTCGCCCTGCTCGCCGCGGGCCTGATAGATCTCTCCCAGGTAGAAGTAGGCGTCGGCGGTCACCGGTTCCAGCAGCGCGCCCTGCTGGGCTCGCCTCACGGCCTCGTCGAAGCGGCCTTGCTGAGCGTAAGCGCGGGCCAGATAGGTGTACAACGGCGGGTTGAAGATCGCGCCAGGCAGTTCGACCGCCTGCTCGAAGTAGGGGATGGAGCGCTCCACGTTGCCGCACTCGAAGAGCGCGATCGCCAGCTGAGAAACCGCCGAGAGCGAATCAGGCTCGAGGGCGGCGGCTTGGGCCAGCTCGTACTCGGCGTCCTCGCAGCTGCCCATCCGGTAGTGGATGTTGCCCAGGTTGTTGTGGGCAGAGGAGCTGGTGGGGTCGAGCACCACCGCGCGCCGGAAGGCGTTGAGGGCCTGCTCGAGGTTGCCAAGGTCACGGTAGGTCTTGCCCAGGTTGACCAGCACCACCGAGCGTTCCTCGTCGGTCATCGCCGAGCCTTCGGCGCGCGAGAACTCGACCGCCGCTTCGAGCGCGGTCTGGGCCGCCTGGAGGCTACCCATCTGGAAGAGAACGACGCCCTTGGCGTTCTGCACGCGTGCATTACGGGGGTCCTGCTCCTCGGCTATCTCGAGGGTGCGCAACGCCTCGTTGAGCCGGTTCGGGAAGCGTTCCGGATCGCTGAGGTACTGGTCCTGGTAGGCGAGCGCCAACTGCACGTACGCCTCGGAGTTGTCCGCATCGACCTCTATCGCCTTCTGGAACGATTCGATGGCGAGCGGATAGTTGTTTCGGCAAGCGAGGGCGCGACCGTTGCCGATGAGCGCCTCGGCGTTCTCCGGTTCGATCTCGAGCGCCTGCTTGAAGTAGTACTGAGCCAACTCGCAGTCGCCGCTCAACAGGAAGAGCGTTCCGTCCCTGACGAACTCCTCGACACTGGTACCCTCCTCCTGGGCCAGTGCGGAGGTCGACAGGCCGGCGGAGAAGATAACGCCTAGCACGACGATGAGTAGGAGTGGGAGAGTCCTTCTGGTCAACAAGATGTCCTCCGGTCCTCGACGGGGTGCACCCGAATCGGTGTTGGGAACGCCGACAGTCCTCGAGTGCGCGGGATGCATTGCTCCGTTCGTCATCATTACTAGGGAGCGTGAGAGGCCAATGTGGCGCAACGCCTCAACCGTCGCCCTTGCCGCCCGTCCCGCCCGGCGGCAGTCACCTCCCTGTTGCCCCATCGTGTTTTCGCCGGGCAGTATAGCAACCCCCCTCCAGGCAGCCAGGAGTCCCTGCCCCGGTCGCATGGCGCCGGGCAGGCGTAGGGTAGGGGGTGGTAGCATACCGGCGCCGGCGATGCCGGTCACCTGACTGAGCACCGGAACACCATAGCGATGAGAGTGAAGAGCCTTTCCACATTCCGACTCGCGGCGATCACCCTCGCTGCCAACGTCGTCGTCATCCTCCAGGGGGCCGTGGTGCGAGCGTTGGGCGCAGGTGCGGGCTGCGGCAGCCACTGGCCCACCTGCAACGGTCAGGTCGTGCCGTTGGGGCACGGTACCGAGGCTTTCATCGAGTACAGCCACAGGCTGCTGTCGCTGTTGGTTCTGGTCCTCGGCGCCTGGCTGCTCACCAGGGCCTTCCGGGCCCGCCGCGAGCGACCCGGCCTGTTCACCTTCGCCTCGGCCGCCTTCGTGTTCCTCATCTTCGAGGCGCTGCTGGGGGCCGCGACGGTGCTTCTCGAGTACACCGGCGACAACGTCAGCCTGGCCCGAGGTCTGCTGGTTGCCGTCCACCTCGTCAACTCACTGCTGCTCATCGGCACTGTGACCGGTGCTCTCGTCTACGCCCGCAAGGAGGCCCCGGCGTGGCCCCTCCGCGTCGACAGGCAAGGGCTGCTGACCACGGTGCTGGCGGTTGGACTCGTGGGGATGCTGGTGCTCATGTTCAGCGGCGGCATAGCCGCCATGGGCAACACGATGTTCCCTTCCGACTCACTCGCCGAGGGGCTGGCAGCCGACTTCGATGCCGACTCGCACCTGCTCATCAGGTTGCGGGTCCTGCACCCGGTGATCGCGGTCACCGTCGGAATCTACCTCTTCCTCAGCCTGGGACTCAGCTGGCTCATAAAGCCGGTACCGCGCGCTCGGGCCGTCGCTCGAACACTCTTCGGCGTCTACCTGGTGCAGCTGGCGGTGGGCACCCTGAACTTCGCGATGCTCGCCCCGGTGGTACTGCAAGTGTTGCACCTCGCGCTGGCGGTGATAGCGTTCGCTCTGCTTTCGGCCCTTGCGATCTCTGCACTCGGCTACCCCGCCAGGTCCCCACTCCCCGACGCGAACGTCGCCACCCCCCTGGAGAACTACTAGATGACTACAGTTCCGCGTGCCACCTGGCGCGACTATCTGACCCTCACCAAACCGCGCGTCATCAGCCTGCTGCTGCTCACCACGGTCGGGGCGATGTTCATCGCCGCCCGTGGCTTCCCCGGCTGGCTGCCCCTGTTCGGACTGCTCGTGGGCGGCTACATGTCGGCCGGGGCGGCTGGGGTCTACAACATGATCTACGATCGCGACATCGACAAGCGGATGCGCCGCACCTCCAGGCGCCCGATGGTGACGCATGTGGTCTCCACACGGAACGCGATCCTTTTCGCCGTCGCGCTCACCCTCCTCTCGTTCGTCATCATCGCTGCTGTATCGAACGTCCTGGCCGCTCTGCTCTCCTGGGCAGGCATCGCCTTCTACGTCATCGTCTACACCATCTGGCTCAAGCGTTCGACCTGGCAGAACATCGTCATCGGCGGCGCCGCCGGCGCTATCCCGCCGCTGGTGGGCTGGGCCGCGGTCACCGGCAACCTCAGCATCCTCGCCTGGTGCCTCTTCACCCTGGTCTTCCTATGGACCCCGGTGCACTTCTGGGCGCTGGCGTTGATGATCAAGGAGGATTACAGGGCGGTAGGCGTGCCGATGGCGCCGCTCGTGATCGGCGACCGGGCGACGGTACTGCAGATGGTGATGTACGCCCTGCTGACGATGGTCCTCACCATCCTCCCCTTCCTCATGCACGAGTTCAGCATCCTCTACTTCGGCGCTGCGCTGGCCCTCAACCTGGTTCTGGTGATGCGAGTCTGGCGACTCTTCCAGGCCGTCGAGCGCGGGGAGAAGATCGACAAGGTCACGGCCCTGCCCGTCTACAAGTACTCGATGACCTATCTGGCGCTGCTCTTCCTCACGATGGCGCTCGATAGGATGTTCTTCCTCTGATCGAGAGCACCGGTTCGTGAACGACGACTCTCTGCCCGCACAAGGAGAGCGCTCCGGCGCGCGCGTTCTGCTCACGCCGAAGTGGATCGCAGGTCACCTGCTCGCCCTGGCACTGGTCCTCCTCTTCATCAACTTCGGCTTCTGGCAGTTGCGCCGGCTGGAGCAGAGGACCAAGGAGAACGACCTCGTAGAGGCGCGCATGGAGGCCGAGCCGGTGAGGCTGAGCTCGCTTCTGGAGGCTGTTGGCCCCGATACGAACGGAGTCAGGAGTGCCGACGGCGGGCTGGAGGAGCTCGCCTACCGACGTGCCTTCGTCGCAGGCACCTTCGCACCCGAGCAGGAGATACTGCTCCGCTCCCGAAGCCGCGACGGCCAGCCTGGCTGGCATCTGCTGACCCCGCTGGTCCGGTCCGACGGAAGCGCCGTGCTGGTGGACCGGGGCTGGGTGCCCAGAGCGCTGGACGAACCGCCGGTGGAGGAGGCCGCGCCACCGGCCGGGCAGGTGCGGGCCGAGGGGATCGTGCGCCTGGAGGAGGATCCGCCGGAGGGCTGGGCAGCCAGCATCTCGCCTCGCGACCCGCCGGAAGGCGAACTCGAGAGGGCCTACTACGTCGACGTCGACCGATTGGCGCCGCAGTACCCGTTCGATGTGGCGCCCGTCTACCTGCAGCTCACGGCGCTCGAGCCCCCGCATCCGGAGCGGTTGCCGCTCCTCCCGCAGCAGCCGGAGTTCAGCCGCGGCCCCCACCTCTCTTACGCGGTGCAGTGGTTCTCGTTCGCGCTCATCGGTTTAGTCGGTTACGCCATCCTGCTGAGACGGACCCTCCGCGAACCGACGCCTGGGGGTGAGTAGGGTCCGTCGACTAGGCCGGCGGCTCCAGGTGGGGTGCCAGCTTCTGCCAGAGGGCCTGCTTGGGTAGCGCTCCAACGATAGTCTCGACCGGTTCGCCGCCCCTGAAGAGGATCAGGGTCGGGATGCTCATCACCCGGTACTCTCCGGAGACCCCCGGGTTCTCGTCCACGTTCACCTTGAGAACCTTGAGCTTGCCGCTCTGTTCGCTCGCCAACTCCTCGAGGGCCGGCGCCACCATCCGGCATGGGCCGCACCATGGTGCCCAGAAATCGACCAGTACCGGCACCGGCGATGCGATCTCCTCCCGGAAAGTGGCGTCGCCACCATGCACGAGCCAGGGGAGGTTCGAGCCGCACTTGCCGCAGACCGGCACCTGACCATCGGGTGGGCGCCCCAGCCTGTTCTTCGAACCGCATCGGGTGCAGAGGACGACCGTATTCATCACATCTGAATCATCGCCTGCGCCGGCACGGGAAGGCGTGACGTGGCTAGCACGGCCGCGGCGTCTCGTCTCCTGCCCAGTCGAAATCGGTTGTTGCCTTCTCACGCCTACACCGGATACCGCCGTGTGGGAAACTGTCGTTGACTTGTTCGATAACGCCCCCAGCGAATCGAGTGCCTCTCTCAGGCTGCTCTGCGCGGCAGATATCCACCTCGGTCGGCAGCCTTCCCGTGTGCGGCCCGAGCTGCTTGGTCTCGCCTCGACACGGACTCTGTCGCCGGCCACCGCCTGGTTCCGCCTGGTCGAGATGGCGATCTCGGAGCGCGTCGAAGCAGTCGTTCTCGCTGGAGACGTAGTCGAACAGAACGACGACTTCTACGAGGCGTACGCAGATCTGAGGACCGGGGTGGAGCGACTCGCCCAAGCGGGCATTGCGGTCGTGGGAGTGGCTGGCAACCACGACCTCGACGTCCTGCCGCGGCTGGCTCGAGCGGTGCCCGGTTTCACCCTCCTGGGTGAGGGAGGCGAGTGGGAGGCACTCACGGTGGAGGGCCCTGGCGGCCTTCGCGTTCACCTCGTGGGCTGGTCTTTTCCGGCCGAAGTAGTCGCAGCTGACCCCCTTCGCGGACTCCCCGAGCGCCGGCCGGAACCGACTGTCGGAATCCTCCACTGCGACCGCGACGGTTCGGACAGCCGCTATGCGCCGGTGTCCAGCGCAGCCCTCGCCGGGGCCGAGGTCGACGCCTGGCTGCTGGGTCACGTCCACAAGCCCGACCCGATGACCGGAGACAGGCCCATCGGATACCTCGGCTCGATCACCGGTATGGATCCCGGCGAGGCGGGAGCGCGCGGCGCCTGGATGCTCACGATTTCGCCTGCAGGCCGCATCGAGATGGAGCACCACGCCTTGGCGCCGCTTCGCTGGGAGACTGTCGAGGTCCCGGTAGACGCGCTCGACCATCCCGACGAGGTTCACGTCCGGATCAGCGCGGCCATCGACGAGCTTCACGAAGAGCTCGCGCGCCTCCCCGTTCCCCCTTCCGCGGTCGGTGTGAGACTGATCCTGATCGGACGAAGCCGCCATGGTGACCGCCTGCGGCGTGCTCTGGAGGAGGTGGATCCCCGTGCCGAACTGCTACACCGCAGCTTCGGCATCAGCTACTTCGTCCACGACGTCCGCTTCAACGTCCTGCCGGCCGTCGACCTGGCGGAGCTGGCTCGCGACCGCGACCCGGTCGGACTCATGGCGGCACGTCTCCTCACGATAAGAGGTGAGAGGGATCCGGGGGAGCGCGAGGAGCTGCTCCGTGCGGCGCGTTCGCGCTTGGAGCAGGTGGGGCGACGCAAGCAGTTCCAGGCGATCGCTTCCAGCGAGCAGCTGAGCGAAGACCGGTTGGCCGAGATCATCGAAGCCGCCGCCCTGCGGGCGCTCGACCAGTTGCTCGCTCAGAAGGAGAGCCTCGGATGAGGCTCGTAGAGCTTCGCTTGATCCGTCTGCCCGGTATCTACCCCGGGTTCGACATCGACCAGTTCGGAACGGGGGTAAACGTCATCACCGGTCCGAACGCCTCCGGAAAGAGCAGCATCGTGAGGGCCGTCCGTGCTCTCCTGTATGAGAGCGAGCTTCGCGGTCAGAACGTGCACCTGGAGGGCGTCTTCGAAGACGGCGGCGAGCGCCTCGAAGCGCTGAGGCTAGGTGACGCCATCCGCTGGTCCAGGAACGGGTCATCGGCCGATGCGCCGCCGCTTCCCGACGCTCGATTCATCTCCTGTTACACGCTGCGTCTCGAAGACCTGAGCGGGGCGGCCGAAACCGACGAAGAGATCGCGAGCCGGCTGGGGCGCGAGCTATCCGGCGGCTACGACCTGCGGGCGCTGCTGGAGAGCGAGCCGTTCAGGGTACGCCCACTTCTCGGCCGTTCGGAGCAGCGGGAGCTCTCCAGGGCCGACGGAGAGTTTCGGGCGGCTCGACAGCAGCTGGCAGAACTGCATCGCCGGGAGCAAGACCTGGATAGGTTGAGGCGGCTCAAGGCATCGGCTTGGGCGGCCCATCGCAAGACGGAGCAGCTGGAGAAGGCTCTCGAACTTCTCAGTGTGAGGCGACGCCTGACCGGCAATCGGCAGTTCCTCGAAGCGCTTCCGCAAGGGCTCGACCTACTCAGGGGCGATGAACTGGAGCGGCTGGGGGCAGCCCGTGAGGCGATGATCGAACTGGAGCTCGAGAAAGAGAGTGCGATCGCCGCTCGCAAGTCCGCGGAAGCGAAACTCGAAGCGTCCGGCCTTCGGGGGTCGGAACTCGACGAGGGTGACATCCGCGAGTATCGTGCGCGGCTGCGCCGGTTGCGGGAGCTCGAGTCCGAGGCGGCACAGGCCGCCAAGGAACGAGCCAAGGCAGCGGAGGCAGTGTATCGGGCAGTGGACGAGTTACGCCCTCAGGAGCGAACCCACGGGGAGGAGCCGCCAGAGGTACGCCTCGATCCCGACACGCTCACGCGCGTCGAGCAGGGACTCACGGTCAAACGAGAGCTGGACGCGAAGCTACTCCGGCTCCGCAGCGAGCTGGCTGGACTGCCTCCCGAAGCGAGCGGCCCCGGCGTGGAGGCGTTGCGCTCGGCCCGGAACTCCCTATCGACCTGGCTTTCCGCAGACGGGCGGGCACGTTGGACCGGCAGGCGCCTACTCGGTCTCTTCCTGGCCATGCTGGCCTTCGCCGCTGCACTGGGAGCGACCATCTCGGCTGGACCGGCAGCTCTCGACCGGCTTCCAAACGACCTCGCTCACGCTGCCCCTGTGGTCGGTTATCCACTGCTGGCGTTCCTGTTCCTCCTCGGGTTCTACCTGATGTACCTGTCGACAAGCGGTGAGAAGGGGGCGAGTCGCAAGTCGTTCTCGCGCAGCGGGATCGAAGGGCCCGCGGCCTGGAACGAAGCAGCGGTTCGCGAAGCACTCGACCTGGTAACTCGGGAGCTAGCTGCCGCCGAGCAGGCGCTACTGGTCTCGCAGCGTCGGCTCGTGCTCTCGAGGGAGCTCGCGGCGACCGAGGAGCAGCTGCGCGATGAACGCACGGCACTCGCGCGCCTCGCCCGAGAGGTCGGCTTCGACCCTGAACGGCTGGACTCCTCGTTCGATCGCTGGCTGCGTCTCACCCTTCTCGTTGACACCAGTCGGAACAGGTTGAACGCTGCTACGGCCGAGATAGAGATGCTGAGAGGGGAGATCGCCCCCACACGCGAGCTCATCACCGTCTTCCTCGCCCGCCACGGTGAAGCGCCCGGACAGGAAGCGCTCGACGCCCAGGTACTCGAGGCGCGGCTCGAAGCCCTCGAGCTGCGGCTCCGGCTCCGGGATGGGGCAGAGCAGCAACTGAAGACCGCCACCGCCCAGATCACCCGCCTCGACGAGGAGTTGCGGGCGAGGCAGGCCGACGTAGGGAGGCTGTTCGAGGCGATCGGCCTGGCCGGCCTCGACGAGAGCGCTGCCGAGCTCGAGCTACGCGATCGACTAAGATGCCTATCCGCGTGGGAAGACCTGATCGAGAAGAAGCGCGAACTCGAGCTCGAAGATTCGCGTCTGACGCCGCTGGTGAAGAGCGAGGAACTCCTGACCTACGTCGTGAACGACGATGAGGAAGGTCTGCACGTCGAACTGGAGGCACGGAGAGTCGAGGCGGGACGCCATGAGGCACTCACCGAGGAGATAACGAAGATCGAGACCCTGGTGGAGTCGGCCGAGTCCGAGCGGAAGCTCGAGCGGTTGCGGGCGGATCGGCAGAGCGCCGAAGACTCCCTGCGCGTCAGGTATGAGGAAGCCCTCTTGGCAGACGCGGGAACTCTCCTGCTCGAGGGGGTCGAACAGGAGCACGTCGCGAGCAGCCGGCCGGATACCTTGCGGAGGGCAGAGGAGTGGTTCCGACTCTTCACTCGGCATCGTTACGAACTGCGCTTCGGAGGGAGTTCCGAACCTGAGTTCCGGGCGCTTGAAACTGTGTCCGGACAGGAGCGGCGCCTCGACGAGCTGTCCACCGGTACGAGGGCGCAGCTGTTGCTGGCGGTACGGGTGGCGTACGCCCTTCAGGCGGAGCAAGGCCGGCGGTCCCTGCCGTTGTTCCTCGACGAGGCCCTGACTACTGCCGACCCCGATCGCTTCCGAGCTGTTACCGACAGCCTGCGAGACCTTGCCGCTGCCGGCCGCCAGGTGTTCTACCTGACTGCCCGACCCGCTGATGCCTTTTTCTGGAGCGACGGCGACGGAAGCCCTGCCGTTCGAGCGATCGATATAGGCGTGGTGCGAGGACGTGCGGAGGCGGTAACGGAACCTGGACATCTCGAACTTCCGTCTGCCTTGCCGGTCCCGACTCCCGGAACGGCCTCAGCGGAGGAGTACGCGGTGAAGTTGGGTGTGCCGGCGGTAGATCCGCTCGCACCGGCGGCGACCCTCCACATCTTCCATCTGCTTCGCGACGACCTCCAGCTCCTCCACGACCTGCTTGAGCACAAGATCGAACGGATGGGGTCAATGCGATCGTTTCTCCGTTCCGGTG
This sequence comes from Trueperaceae bacterium, assembly GCA_036381595.1. NCBI lineage: Bacteria > Thermotogati > Deinococcota > Deinococci > Trueperales > Trueperaceae > Trueperaceae bacterium. Next base: position 80,917 of record DASVCN010000040.1, read on the forward strand.
CCGCGTCGCTGCTTCTGACTAAGAACGACCAGCGGGACCTGGCGCTGCGGATCGAAGCGGCCGATGCCTGGTTCGACGGGTGGCGGCGGGGCCGAGGACGGCCGGTGGACAGGGAGGCGCTCGACAGCTCGGGAGCCGTCACGGCGATCTTCCTGGACAGAGCCGATGAGCTCGCCCGCGACCTGGAAGGCGACGCCGAACGTCTGATGGCCGCGCTGGCGGACGGAGTTCTCCGAGGCTTTCGGGAGAGCAACAAGGAGCAGTTGGCAGAGTGGCTGCTGGATCACGGCTACCTCGACGAGCGGGAGACGCTCGACCCCGCCGCCCTGCGGCAGCACGTGGCTGCCCAACTGTCGACGAGAGCAGGCCGGGTGTTAAGCGACGACGGCCTCGACCTGTTCGCGCTCGCAACGGAGATCTCGAACTGGCTCGAAGCCGGCGTGAGCAGCGGCGGACGCGGTCAAGCTGTCGACTGAAGAGAGAGTTCGTCAGGCCGGCGATCGGTCACGAGTGCTTCGACACCTAGGGACTCCTGTGCCCGTTTCTTCTGGTGCGCGTCGCGTGCCGGTTGAAGGCGATTGCAGCAGGAGCAGCGAAGCCAGCGCGAAACCGTAGCTACAGACTGCTACACGGAACTCCTTCACCATCGAACCGAGGGGGGAGCGAGATGCCGTACAAGAAGATTTCCGACCTGCCGGAGAGCGTTCGCGACAATGTGCCCAAGCATGCCCAGGAGATCTATAAGGAAGCGTTCAACAGCGCCTGGGATCAGTACGACGAGCCGGAGGAGCGACGCGGAGATGCTTCACGTGAGGAGACGGCCCACAAGGTCGCCTGGGCAGCGGTGAAACGCGAGTACGAGAAGAACGAGGACGGCCGCTGGGTAGAGAAGAAGGAGTAGCCGCATCGACAGGACGGCGAGTTGAGTCCCGTGATCGCACGGAAGGTGTTCATGCGGCACTTCGAGGAGAATGGCCTCACCAAGGCCCGCAACCTCCACCTGGTCTGAACCTCGGTCAGCTTCGGCCCCGCCGTCCCATGGGGCACGAAAAGGCCCGAGACGGCGCTGTCCCGGGCAGTTGTTTCGACTTTCCGGACGTGAGCCCGGGTCTACCCTTTCGTCCGTTCCTTGCGCCCCTCTTCGGCTTCCTCCTCCTCGTCCTCGTACTGGTGACCCTCACGGCTGAAGAACTTGTCCTCCTCGTGGATCATGTCGGAGGTCCACTGATCGTCGGGATGATCGTCGTAACCGTCGGTCGGGTCGAAATCCTGTCCCCGGTCGTACGAGCCGTGCCGATCCTTCGGGTTCTCGGGCGTGTTGTACTGCTTCTTGGGGTCCGCGTTCTTGAAGTTCGTATCGGGCATACTGCCCCCCTTCGACGACAGTTTCGGCCCCCCGATCGGCCCGGGACTGTACACCAACCCATGGTCCTCGGAGGTCCGTCGTGATGCCCGCCGGCTCCGTCCTGTACTAGTTCAGGCGGGCGCGCCGGCCGCCTCCGCCAGCGTCTTCATCAGCGAGTCGTACGGCTTGACGAACTTCTCGACGCCCTCACGCTCGAGCCTCGCGGTAACGTCGTCGATGTCGATGCCCAGGCCGGCGAGGGTCTGCATCTGTTCCTCCGCCTCTTCCATCCCCTGCTCGATCCGGTCGGCGGGCTCGCCGTGATCTCGGTACGCATCGAGCGTCTCCATCGGCATGGTGTTGACGGTGTCGGGGCCTATGAGCGGTTCGACATACATCGTGTCCGCGTAGGCTGGGTTCTTCGTGCTGGTCGATGCCCACAACACCCGCTGCGTCCTGGCGCCCTCGCCGGCCAGCCGCTCCCAGCGTTCGCCCGAGAAGATCTCCCGGTACGCCCGGTAGGCGAGCTTGGCGTTGGCGACTGCTATCTTCCCCTGGAGGGCCGCCGCTCTGGCGCCCCGCTCGCCACCTTCGGCTGCGATCTCCTGAAGCACCGGGTCGACCATCACGTCTATCCGGCTCAGGAAGAAGGAGGCCACCGATGCCACCTGTTGGATCGGCTCGCCGGCAGCGAGGCGATCCTCGAGTCCCGCGATGTATTCGAGTGCCACCTGCCGGTAGCGGTCGATGCCGAAGAGGAGGGTCACGTTGACGTTTATCCCCTCGGCTGTGAGCTTGCGGATCGCCGGCAGGCCGGCCTCGGTGCCGGGGACCTTGATGAACACGTTCGGTCGGGTGAGTTCGTGCCACAGGTGGCGCGCCTCGGCGATAGTTCCTTCGGTGTCGGACGCCAGGTGCGGATTCACCTCCAGCGAGACGAAGCCGTAACGACCGTCACTCTCGTCGTAGACGGGACGCAGCAGGTCGGCGGCCGCCTGGATGTCGGCGATCACCAACTCCTCGTAGACCTCTTCGACGCTCTGGCCCTCGCGTCTGAGCTGTTCGATGGTCTCGTCGTAGTCGTCGCTCTGGCTGATGGCCTTCTCGAAGATGGCGGGATTCGAGGTGACGCCCCGCAGGCCGTCGCGTTCGATGAGCGTCTTCAACGTACCGTCGGTGAGCATGCTGCGGCGTATCTCGTCCAGGTAGACGCTCTGCCCGAACTCCTGTAGTTTCTTCAGTCTGTTCATCTCTCGCCTCCCGAGTAGGCTTCGCTGCTCGCTTCAGGATATGCGCCCGACCGCCGTTCGGGCGTGGGGCCGCTTACCGGGCGTTGATCGTTCGTTCAGCCACCGGCCACTTCGATGCCGACCGCCATGACCGTGCCCCCTGAGTTCCGGAGTTGGACGCGCGGTAGGGGTTGGGTGGCAGGCCCGCTCACCGCCTCTCCGCCCGCAAGGGGTGAGAAGACGCTCAGGTGGCAGGGGCAGACGAGCTCGGGGGTGTCGGTGCGGTAGTTGAACCCGAAGGCGATCGCCTCGGTGTCCCTGTTGAGCGAAACGATGCACCCCTGGTGCGTGCACACGCGGCTGAAGCCGGCGAGGTGGACGCCATCCGCGCTCAGGCCGCCCGCCACCGGTTCGGGCAGTCTCATCGCTATAGCGGGCTTGCCGTGGAGGTCGAAACGGACCGCATCCCAGGTCGACTCGAAGGCTGTGAGCGGAGCCACCGCCACGGGCTCGATCGCTTCGAACCGCGGGTTTTCCGCTGCCGGTCGTTTGCCCAGCAACACGCGGCTGCCTTCGTAGAGGGCGTACCCGGCCCCAGCGACGGCCGCTACCACGGGAAGGCGCCAGAGCCACACGACGAATCTGCGTCGCTCGGGGTCGTGGGCACGCTTCTCGTCACTGCGGTCGGGCCGCTCGGTGCCAGGCCGGTCATCGGCGTCCGGCGGTTGCTCGTTCACGCTGAGCCCACGGTACCGCTTGGCGTCCGGCGGAGCGCGTGAGTCACTCCCCCGTCTGGCTCAGCGTCTCGGTCACGTACCTCACGACCGCCTCGAGTTCGGCGTCCGACAACAGGGCTCCGAAGGCGGGCATCATCCCGCGACCGAACTCGACTGCGCTGCGAACGTTGCGCTCGTCGGCCGCGCGGCCGCTGCCAGCCAGCCTCGGTCCGGCTCCGCCCTCGCCGGAGTGCCCGTGGCAACCCGCGCAGTTGCGAGCGAATACCGTCGCTCCGTCGGCCTCTCCCGGCTCCTCTGCTACCGGCGTCACCCCGGAGAGCCGGGCGCGCGCGTCCTCGATGAGTGACGGCACCCTCCCTGCCTGCTCCTCGCCTACCAGGGCGATGTGCCGCTCCCAGGCGCTTATGGCTTCCTCGTAGCGTTGAGCGCTGAAGTAGGCGTTGCCGAGGAAGAGCAGCGTCTGGGCACCGACCTCATCGCTGCGGGCGGCCCGCTCCATCAGCAGGATGGCATCCTCGGTGCGGCCGCTGAGGAACATCAGCTGTCCGGTGCGACCCAGTGCCGTCGGGTCGTTCGGGTCGTGCTGGGTGAGCACCTGGAAGTACGCCTCGACCGCACGCTGCCGCTCACCGGCCTGCCACAGCGCGTCGGCGAGCGCCAGAAGGTTCTCCTCGCTCGGGTTCTCCTGCACGCGTTCTGCCAACGGGGCGAGACGGTCGACCAGCTCGAGTCGAGCCGTTACCTGCGGGTCGGCGGCGCCACCCGGTGTCTCGAGGAACGCCTGCCACGCCTCCTTCGCCGCCTCGAACTCGCCGCGGGCGAAGTGGATCTCGCCGATGGCGTAGAGGGTGTCCAGGTCGTCCGGCGCCAGCTCCCGGGCCTCCTGGAGGTAGGCGAGGGCGGCGTCGAGGTCGCGCTGCAGGTTCAGGTAGCCGAGCCGCCGGTAGGCGAGCGGCGAGCGAGCGTTCGCCTCATCGATCGCTCTCAGGTAGGTCTCTTCTGCCCCTGCCGCGTCGCCCAGCTCCCAGTAGCCGTCGGCCAGCGCCAGGAGGTTCTCCGCGCTCGGTTCGCGTTGGGCGGCCCGGCGAAGCTCACGGAGTTGCCGTCCGGCGTCCAGGTCGCCCTCGAAGAAGGCGGTCACGCTCGCATCGCCTACCCTGGGCAGCACGTAAGCGCCGAGGCTCGTGGCGATGAGCACGGTGACGGCCAGGAGGGCAAGGGCCCCGTAAGGGGGGCGCCGGCGCTTCCTGCGAGCGGCCCGGCGTACCGGTTCCTTCGCCGCTCGTTCATCGAGCGCCCGAAGCACCTTGGCTGCCTTCGCCTCGTAGCGTGCCCTGAGCTGCTCGCGACGCTCGGCCGAGAGGTCCTCGCGCAGGTCGAGTTCCTTGATCGCTCGGAAGAGGGCCGCTTTCTCCTCCTCGAGATCGCTGGTGACCGGGTCGCGTTCGGGGGGCAAAGGGTCGGCGCCGCGAGGGAGGACCAACGGGAGCGCGACGTAGGCGAACAGGGCTATTGCCAGGAGGGCTATCAACAGGGTGGTCAGCATCGGATATCCCTAGGGCTAGTTTCCGTCCGCCATCGCCTCTCGCACCCGCTGCAGGTCGTCTTCGTCGACCTCGATGGGCTCGCGGCTGGCGAGTGTCCAGCGTCGCACGAAGTAGATGAGGGCGAGCAGCCCGGCGAACCCGGCGACGAGGGGCAGGAGCCAAACCAGCAGGTGGAGGCCACGCTTCGGCGGTTCGAGGAGGATCCAGTCGCCGTAGCGTTCCTGGAAGTAGCCGAGTATCTCCGCTTCGCTGCGGCCCTGGTCGATCTGCTCCTGGATCTCCTGTCGCATACGGAGCGAGATCGGGGAGTTCGACTCGGCCACCGATTCTGAGACGCAGACGGGGCAGCGCAACTGCCCGGCGATCTCGAACACCCGAGGATCGAGTTCTGCGGCCGGCGCTTGAGCGACGGCCAGAGAAAGCAGGGTGAGGAGGAGGACCGGGAGGCGGCGGAGGATCACTGCAACAGCTCTCCGATCCGCTCCTCCAGCACCGCCTGAGTGACGATGCCCGTGTGCTTGTAGGCGAGAGTGCCGTCCTCACGTATGAAGAACGTCTCGGGCACGCCGAAGAGTCCCCAGTCGATGCTCACCTGGGAGGTGTCGTCGATGACGTTGGGGAAGGTGAGCCCGAACTCGCTGATGAACTGGCGCCCGCCCTGCTCGTTACGCTCCTGGGTCTGCACGCCCAGGATCGTTACCTCCTCGCCGTACTCCTGCCAGGCCGCCTGCAGAACCGGCGCCTCCTCGCGGCAGGGGAGGCACCAGGTGGCCCAGAAGTTCACCACCATCGGCTTCTCGAGCTGCCCCGCGTCGAACTCGAAGATCCTGCCGTACTCCGGCCAGTAGGGCGTGTGCAGCGCCAGCTGGAAGTCGGGCATCGGCTCACCCAGTCGCGCCGATTCGATGTCGCGGTCGGGTTGGCCCCTCAGCAGGCCGAACAGGAACAGGGCCCCGAGGGCCGCAACGATGACAGCGACGATGAGGACGCGCCTGAGCCCGGCCCGCGCGGGGGGTTCGCTCAGGTAGTCGTCGTTCATGCTCTCACCGTTCCATCGTTCGTAGTCCTGCGCCTGACCCGCTGGCGTCCAGGCAGCAGGGACCAGATCGTCCCGAAGACCAGGACCAGTCCGCCTATCCAGATCCACGCCACCAACGGGCTCTGAACCACCCTGAGCACGACGGACTGCCGCCCCTCGCTGACGTCGCCGGCGATCGACAGATAGAGGTCGTGCCAGGGCGTGTAGTAGACCCCGGGGGTTGGGGCGCTCTGCTGGTTCGCGCCGAAGACGTTGATGCGTGGCCGCAGCGTAGCCAGCTTGTCGCCATTTCTGTACACCTCGACGACCGCGCCGGTGCTCAGGCGCCCCTGGGTCTGACTGCGGAACGAGTCGGTGGCCACCAGGGTGTAGCCCCGGAAGGCAACGGGCTCGCCGAACTGGAAGCGCATCTGACGGTCTATCCGGTAGGCCGAGGCGCCCATGACTCCCAGGGCGATGACGATGATCGCTAAGTGGACGATCATCGAGCCGAAGCGGCGACGGCTTTCGAACGCGTACTGACGGAAGACGCTGAGAGCGCTGCGGTCGGAGAGTCGCAGCCGTGGAGCCAGGGCGCCGTGAAGCAGGAGTGCCAGGCTCACGAGGTTCCAGCCGGCCACCACCACGGTCAGGAGCGGGTAGACGAGTCGCATGCCCAGGATGAAGGCGATCAACCCGGCGGCGAGGGCGCCGCCCGCCAGCCAGGCGAGGTTGCGCCGGAGCGACTGCTCCTCGGCCTTGCGCCACGGTAAGAGCGGGCCGATGCCCATGAGCAGGAAGATGATCAGCCACACCGGGACGCTAACCTGGTCGAAGAAGGGCGCGCCAACGGTGACCTTGTCGCCCGTCAACGCCTCCACGATGAGCGGGAAGATGGTGCCGAGCAGCACCGCGAAGGCGATGGCCAGGAAGAGGATGTTACCCAGCAGGATGGCGCCTTCGCGGCTCACCGGGTCGTCGAGTTCGGCCCGGTCCCGCACCTGGTCCCACCTTAGCGCCACCAAACTGAAGGAGAACAGCACCACCAGCAGGAAGAAGCCGAGGAACAGCGGTCCTACCGGTCCGTTGCCGAAGGCGTGGACCGACGAGATCACGCCGGAGCGGGTGAGGAAGGTGCCGAGGATCGTGAGCGCGAAAGTGAGCGTCACCAGAAGCAGGTTCCAGCCCTTGAGCATGCGCCGGCGCTCCTGCACCTGAACGCTGTGGATGAAGGCGGTGGCGGTGAGCCAGGGAAGGAAGGAGACGTTCTCGACCGGGTCCCAGGCCCAGAAGCCGCCCCAACCCAGCACCTCGTAGCTCCACCAGCCCCCGGCGACTATCGCCGCGGAGAGGAACCCCCAGCCGGTGAGGGTCCAGCGGCGGGTCTGGGTCATCCAGGTGACGCCTGGCTGGCGGGTGATCAGCGCGGCCATGGCGTAGGCGAACGGCACCGTGAGGCCAACGAAGCCCAGGTACATGAGCACCGGGTGCACCGCCATCATCCAGTGGTTCTGGAGCAGCGGATTGGGCCCGGGTCCGTCGAGCGGCGGGTCGACCAGCAGCCGGAAGGGGCTGGCGGCGAGCGCGGTGACGCCGATGAAGAAGACCTGCACGCCCTGCATCACCGCCAGGGCCCAGGGGCGGAGGATGGTGTTGGGAGCGGTCACCGCCAGCGCAGCCGTGTAGGCCGAGAGGAGCCAGCCCCACAGCAGGATCGATCCCTCCAGTGCGGCCCACATCGTTACGAACTTCACCCAGGTGGGCGAGGCGATGCGGGAGTGCTGCGCGACGTAGGAGACGCTGAAGTCGTCGGTCAGCAGGGCGACCTCCATGACGAAGATCGCCGCCGTCATCGCCAGGAAGACGGCTACTGCGGCGAGCCGCGCGGAAGTCTGCAGGCGGGCGTCGCGCCGTGCGGCCCCGATGACGCCGGTGACCAGGGCGTAGACGGCCAGGGCGAGCGCCAGGAAGACGCAGGAGCCGCCCAGCACCGCCAGGCTCAATCCGCCCCCGGTCAGACTCATCGCCGCGTCGCCCCGGCCGCGATCATTGCAGAGACTCCTTGAGCGCTTCCACGTTCACCGGTTCGCCCGGTTCGGGCGCCTGGTACACCTCGCTGTGCTTGACCAGCAGGTTGTCGCTCACGAATACGCCGTCCTCGAAGTGTCCCTCGACCACCACGCCGGTGTTCTCCTGGAACAGTTCGGGAGGGGCCCCGAAGTGCCGAACCGGGTAGGTGACGACGCTGTCGGTGACGTGGAAGGTTAGTCTCAGGTCTTCGGTGTCGAAATCCACGCTTCCTGCCTCGACGATGCCGCCCAGCCGCAACCGCCTGTCGTCATACTGCTGCGGCGACTTGGCGTACTCGCTGGGCAGGATGAAGTAAACGAGCGAGGACGAGAGGGCTCGGTAGATGAGCATCCCGGCGAAGGCGAGGATCACCGCTGCCAACGCTATGTAGACGCCTCGCCTCAATCCTCGTCCTCCAGCCGCTTGGATCTGGAGCGCAGGTAGAGCAGGTAGCCGCCGTAGGCGATGACGAGTTCCAGCCAGGCGACGGCGATCCAGGTCCATTCGTTCAGGTCGTCAAACATCGATCGCCTCCCGTGATCCGGTCACCCTCTCCCGGCGCTCTTCGATGCCGGCCTCGAGGCGGCCGAGCCTGGTTCGTTCGAGCGCCAACCACAGGTAGATGAGCCCTGCGACGACGGCGTTGAAGATCAGGATCCGGAGGAAACTCGCTTCCATGGTGACACCACCCGGATCGAGGCTCTTGGCCGGGTGCAGCGTGCGGAACCACTCGGCTGCCATCCAGTTGAACGGCAGGCTCGCAAGGACCACGATGGCCACCACCGCGCTCACCCGGCCACGCCGTTCGCGGTCATCGACGAGTCCCCGGACCACGAAATAGCCCACCAGCAGCGCGAAGAGCAGGGCGGTGAGTGTGAGCTTGGCGTCCCAGGTCCAGAAGGTGTTCAAGGTCGGCTTGCTGTAAGTCATCCCGCCGACGATCGTGAGACCGGCGAAGAGCAGCGCCAGTTCGGCATGCGCCACCGCCCGCACGTCGTCCACCGGGCGCCCCCGCCACAGGTAGAGCATGCTGTAGACCGCAGCTACGATCACCGCCAGGAAGCAGACCCAGGCTGCCGATACGTGGGCGTACATGATGCGGATGAGCTCACCCTGACCTACGTCGGGCGGGCTCACCACGAGTCCCAGGTACGCCCCGACCGCGAAGAGGCCGATGGCGAGCAGGCCGAGCGCGTTGAGCCAGCCGGGCCGGTGGCGGGCTTGTGAGGTGTCGTTCATCTACTGCTCCTCGGCATGATTGTCGGCGTCCCGTTGGTGCTTGCGTGACTCGCCGACGATGAGGCACTCGGAACCCGGCTATCCACCGTCACTCCTCGACCGTAAACCTGAAGATGGCGGTGCAGGTGACCAGGTAGACCAGATCGAATCCCACCAGCAATTGTAGCCAGTCGGCAGCCAGTTCACGGTTTCCCAACTGCGTAAGCGCAGACGTCGCTCGCACCGATGCCAGCAGGATGGGCACGACGACCGGGAACATCAGGACCGGCAGGAGCGATTCGCGGGCGCGAAGGTTCGCAGTAAGTGCGGCGTAGAAGGTGGCGATGAGGGCGAAACCGAGGGTGCCGAGCAGCAGCGTGAGCAGCAGCAGCGGCCAGCTGCCGGCGACCGGCAGGCCGAAGAGGACCGCGGTGACGGGCAACATCAGCACCGCCAGCACGGCGAGGTAGAGCCAGTTGGCCAGCAGTTTGCCCAGGTAGAGCGTGGCGCGGGGCACGGGGTAGAGGAGCAGCTGTTCGAACGAGTTCTCCTCCCCCTCGGCCGCGTAACTCTGTGCGGCTGAGATGACTCCGGCGAACGCCAGCGCCGTCCAGAGGGCTCCGGGTGCGATGTCGGCGAGGAGCGAACCGTTGCCGCTCACCGCGAAGGCGAGAACGAGCAGGGTGATGGCGGCGAAGAAGAGGGTAGCCACGGTGACGGCCCGGCTGCGCAGCTCCTGACGCAGGTCCTTGCCTGCGATGACGATGATCGGCGCCAGTTCAGACATCGGCGCCGCCAACGGCTGCCACTGTCACGGAACGCTCTCCCCGAGGGCGCACGCTCAAACCGCCGTCCTCGACCTGGAGCACCGCATCTGCCAACGGTTCGACCCGCTCGAGTTCGTGGGACGCGAGAATCACGGTCTTGCCCTCGCTCCGGGCCCGTCCCAGGAGAGCATCGATCAGCCCCTTCCCGCTCTCGTCGAGCGCCGCGTAAGGCTCGTCGAGGAGCCACAGGTTCGCGGGCGAGAGCAGCAGCCGCGCCAGGGCGAGCCGCTTCTTCATGCCGCTCGAGAAGGTTCGAACGAGAGTGTGGGCGGCTGGGCTCAGGCCCACCTGGTCGAGCAGGCCGTCGATCTCCCTGGAGTCCTGGCCGTAGAGGCGGGCGGCGAACTCCAGGTTCTCGGCTGCGGTGAGAGCCGGGTAGGCTCCGCCGTAGACACCCAACAGAGCAGCCCGCTTGCGGATCTCGCTGGCCCCCAGTACCAGGTCGAAGCCGAAGACCGATCCGCTTCCGCGGCTGGGCCGCAGACGCGTAGCCAACACCTTGAGGAGGGTCGTCTTTCCGGCTCCGTTGGGTCCATGGAGCACGACCAGCCGTCCCGGCGCGACGGTAAGCGAGACGTCGGCGAGGACGAACTGCCTGCCGTAGCGCCGCCCCAACCGTTCCAGCCGGATAGCCGGCGTACCAGCGTGTGCTGTCGAGGTGTTCAGCGGCAAAGGTGCCGGCACCCCGCTTCGCAACGGATCACCGGCCAATGATAGCGTGCTCTTCGGGGGACGTAAGTCCCGTTCCCTACGGCCGTTCAAGCTCAGGTCAACCGGCTCTGACAGTCCGCCTCACGAATTCCAGCAAAGGTCATCCGGCTCGAGGAGTCCGGCTCCGGGACCGGACCACCGTATTACGGATCGCGCTTTGTCCCGCTCTGATACTCCGCCTCAGGCCATCCGGCTAAGCACGTTCCGGGCTTCGGCGGCTACCGACGGGTCGGCGGTGACGTCGTAGCGGGATGCCCGCATGCCGCTCACCGAGGTGAAGTCGCGCTCCCCGCCAGAGAAGGCGTAGCCGATGAGGCCGATGACAGCGCCCAGGACCGCCCCGAAGATGAGGCCGTAGAAGGCCAGCGAGAGAGCGGAGGTGAGCGGCGCGAAGAAGTTGAAGATGCCGAAGATGAAACCGATGAACGCACCGATGAGGGCGCCGGAGGTGAGGCCGTTGAGCAGCGCCTTGCCCCAGTTCAGCCGGCCGGTTATCTGCTCGACGAAAGTGATCCCCTCGGCAACGATCGAGATGGTGGTCACGTCGAAACGCTGGTCGGAGAGGAAATCGACCGCCCTCTGCGCCTCCTTGTAGTTCGGGTAGGAGGCCACGACCTCGCGAAGGCCGCCTGCGGGAACCGTATCGCGCGGGTCGGTCGCCATGCCGGTCGTTCTTCTGTCGTCCATCACTTTCCTCCCGTCGAAGGGGACCCACGATGCCGTGTGTCTTCGAGCACGATTCGACGCTAGGGGCCGCTCCGCCCGCAAACAAGGGCGCGCGCTACAGGCGAGCGGGGCTACCGCTGACTACTCGGCGATGCCGTAGAGTCGAACCATGAACAGCGGTGAGGGTCTCAAGAGAGCTGTATTCGGCGGCGGCTGCTTCTGGTGCACCGAAGCCGTCTTCCAGGATCTGGCGGGGGTCAGGTCGGTGCTGCCCGGTTATTCCGGGGGGACGGTGCCCAACCCCAGCTACCAGCAGGTCTGCACCGACACCACCGGGCACGCCGAGGTAGTCGAGTTGAAGTACGACCCGCAGGTGGTGAGCTTCGAGGACCTGTTGGGCGTGTTCTTCTCGACCCACGACCCGACTACCGTCGACCGGCAGGGGAACGACGTGGGCAGCCAGTACCGTTCGGTGATCTTCTACGAGGACGAGGAGCAGAAGCGCCAGGCCGAGGAGATGATCTCGCGGCTAGAGAGCGAAGGCGTGTTCGGAGCGCCGATCGTCACCCGACTCGAGCCGCTCGAAGAGTTCTACGAAGCGGAGGGGTACCACCGCAACTACTTCCGCAACAACCCCGACCAACCCTACTGCAGCGTCGTGATCGCTCCCAAGGTCGCCAAGTTCAGGCAGAAGTACAGCGAGAAGTTGCGGGTTTAGTCCTCGGAAGACCCTAGCTAGGCCGCTGCCGCGCCCGCCTCAAGCTCGTGCGCGAGCCTAGGCAAGGCCTCGCCCAGCCTGCCTGCCACTTTCAGGGTCGCCAGCTCATCACCGCGGGTCGGGCCGTCGTTGACGATCGCGACCGGCTTGCCGGCCCTAACTGCCGCCAGCACCCAGCGCATGCCGGACATCACCGCCAGCGAGGAACCCACTACGAGCAGAACCTCCGCGTCCTCTACGGCCCTTGCGCACCGTTCGACGCGTTCCTTGGGCACGTTCTCGCCGAAGAACACCACGTTCGGCTTCAGTACGCCGCCGCAACTCGTGCAGACCGGCACCCGCACGCTCTCGATCGCTCGCTCCGGCAGGTCGGCGTCGCCGTCGGGCGCGATCTCCACCGCCGAGGCGTCGAGCTGCGGATTGAGTTCGAGAAGCAGCTCCTGCATCTCGCTGCGCGGGGTGATCCGCCTGCACTCCAGGCAGAGCACCGACTCCAGGCTGCCGTGCAGTTCCAGTACCTTGCGGCTGCCTGCCTTCTGATGCAGGCCGTCGACGTTCTGAGTGACGATTCCTTCGATAGCCCCGGACGATTCCATCGTCGCCAGAGCGGCGTGACCATCGTTCGGGATCGCCCCTGCCATCGCCTGCCAGCCGATGGCACTCCTCGCCCAGTAGCGACGGCGCTGCTCTTCGCTCCTCGTGAACTGCTGGAAAGTAATCGGTCGCCGTGGCCGACGGAGCCTCTCTGGGCTCCGGTAGTCGGGTATTCCCGACTCGGTGCTGATGCCAGCGCCGCTGAGCACCAGAGTTCGCCGTCCGGCGAGAAGTGCCGGCAGTTCTTCGACCTGTCCGGTCAGGACTCCTCTGCCCCTTCCGGCTCGAAGCGAAGGGAGAGGCCGTTGTTGCAGTAGCGTTGCCCCGTGGGCTCCGGGCCGTCGTCGAACAGGTGGCCCTGGTGGCTGCCGCAGCGAGCGCAGTGGTACTCGGTGCGGGCGTAGCCGATCTTGTAATCGGTGCTGAACTCGAGCGCTCCTGGGATGGCCCGGTAGAAGCTGGGCCAACCACTGCCGCTCTCGTACTTGGTGTCGCTCTCGAAGAGCGATTGGCCGCAAGCGGCGCACACGTAGACGCCCTCCCGCTTCTCGTAGTTGAGCGGGCTGCTGCCGGGCGGTTCCGTTCCCTCCTCGAACATCACGCTGTAACGCTCGGGTTCGAGCTGTTCACGCCACTCGCTCTTGTTCCGGTTCAGCTTCTCCTGGGATTCCGCCATGATCCACCTCTGCTCTCGCAAGTAGCTCCGGACATCAGCCTATCAGCGCTACCGTTCACCGGTCCTCCGACAGGAAACGCTCGAGCATCCGCAGATTGCGACTGTTCGACTTCCAGGTGAAGTCCACGATCGTGCCGAGCCCGGGTATAGAACCCACCAGTGTGTCGCCGAGCGAGTTCGCCAGCATCTTGGCGAGCAGGCCCTTCGGCGCGCCCATCCGCGCTGCCCGGTAGATGATCCAGCCAGCCAGCCCGAATGCGGTGAAGTCGCCGACCACCGGCACCAGTCCCACCAGCGCATCGATGCCGACGCGGTAGTTGATGAGCGGGATGCGGATCGAGTTGTCGAGCAGGTGGGCTAGTTCCTGGATCTCGGCGAGGTGCTTCTCCTTGGGGTCGAGTGTGTCCCGGGGGCGCATCGGGCTCCGGTCGAGCGCCACATGCGGATCGGTCCGATGGGCGCCGCGGCGTTCGCTCCTGCTCCCCTTCCGTACGCCGGCCATGAACGATGGTAACGGCTGGGCGGGCACGCGCAGTCGCCAGCGGCACCGACCGACAGAAGGCGTCCGAAAGGGTCGTCTCCGCCGATGCTCCCGCCGATGATCGGGCGGCCGTTCTTGGCGCTGGTCGAGTCGGTCACGGTTATGCTGTCGCCACCATCGACGGAGGTGATCCGGTGCCTCGAGGTACCCATGAAGCCGTTCCCGACGAGCGGAACGCGGGAGTTCAGGTCTACGTGGACGGTGACTTCTTCGCGCGTGACGAGGCGAAGGTGTCGGTGTTCGACTCCGGATTCCTGGTCGGTGACGGAGTGTGGGAGGGGATCCGGTTGCACCGCGGCCGCTTCGTCTTCCTGGACCGTCACCTCGACCGGCTCTACTCGGGCGCTGCCGCCATCGGCCTGGACATCGGCAAGAGCAGGGCGGAGCTCACCGAGGCGCTCTACGAGACGGTCAGGCGCAACGGGATGGAGGACGGCGTCCATGTTCGCCTGATGGTGACGAGGGGGAAGAAGAAGACGCCGTCCCAGGACCCCAGGCTCACGGTCGGTGGGCCCACCATCGTGATAGTCGCCGAGCACAAGGAGGCAGACCTGGCGGTGGCGGAGCAGGGACTGAGGCTCTTCACGTCCACCACTCGCCGACCGCCTCCCGACACCCTCGATCCCAAGCTCAACTGCCATTCGAAACTGCACGAGGTGATCGCCCTGGTGCAGGCGCTGCGGGCGGGCGCCGACGAAGCCCTGATGCTCGACCCCACCGGCGCCGTGGCGACCTGCAACGCGACCAACTTCTTCATCGTCCGGTCGGGCGAGGTGTGGACCTCGACCGGCCTCTACTGCATGAACGGGATCACCAGGCAGATGGTCCTCGAGCTGTGCCGCGCCAACGGGGTCCCGGCGTTCGAGAAGGCTTTCTCCCTCACCGACGTCTACAGCGCCGACGAAGCTTTCGTCACCGGCACCTTCGGCGGCCTCACGCCCGTAGTCGAAGTGGACGGGCGATCCATAGGGTACGGCGAACCGGGGCCGATCACGGCCAGCCTCTCCGCCCTTTACCGCAGTCTCGTCGATCAGGCGGCGGGCGAACGATGACGGCGCGCATCTCGATGTGGTCGGGGCCCCGGAACGTCTCCACCGCTCTTATGTACAGCTTCCGGCAGAGGAGCGACACCGTCGTCGTCGACGAGCCGCTTTACGGTCACTACCTGAAGGCCACCGGAGCGGAGCATCCTGGGGCGGCAGAGGTGATGGCGGATGTGGAGCTCGACGCCGCGCGCGCCGTCGAGGGGATGCTGCACGGGCACAGCGAGCGCGAGGTGGTCTTCTTCAAGAACATGGCTCACCATCTGAGGGGCCTGGACTCGGCATGCCGTGACCGGCTCTTCTCGGGCGGCCTCAGTCACGCTCTGCTGATCCGCGACCCGCGTGAGATGCTGCCCTCACTCGCCAGGGTGCTCGAGCGGCCCCGGCTTGTCGACACGGGTCTGGTCGAACAGTGCGAGATCCTCGAACGCGAAGTGGAAGCGGGGCGCGACCCGGTCGTGATCGATTCGCGTGACCTGCTTCGGGATCCGCCCGGAGCGTTGCGGAAGCTCTGCGAACGCCTGGGCCTCGGCTTCGAAAGCGAGATGCTGAGCTGGCCTCGTGGGCCGAAGCCGGAGGATGGTGTCTGGGCGGCGCACTGGTACGCGAGCGTCCACAGGTCGGTGGGGTTCGCGACTCATCGGCCACCCTCGGAGCCGTTCCCAGAGGAGCTCAGCGACCTTCTCGAGGAGTGCCGGCCGTACTATGCGAGACTGGCAGAACGGACTACCGGCATGTCTCACAAGTCCTGAACGCTTGCAAGGAGTTGAAAAGTAGCCCGAGCGCAAGCTAAGATTGCAAGGCTGTCTGCACGCCGGGCCCCTTCCGAGGGCCGCGGCCGACCCGAACGCGAACACCCAGGAGACGATGATGAAGTACAACAAAGGCGCCATTCTGCGCTCGATCGAGCAGCCCTTCCTACGGGACGACATTCCGCAGTTCGATACCGGCGACACCATCCGGGTCGATTACAAGGTCACCGAGGGCAACCGCTCGCGCATCCAGGCATTCGAAGGTGTGGTGATCGCCCGCAAGAACGGCAAAGGCGCCCGTTCCACCATCACGGTCCGCAAGGTCTCCTTCGGGGAAGGCGTGGAGCGGATCTTCCCGGTTCACTCGCCGGTCATCGACAAGATCGAAGTGGTGCGCCGCGGCAGGAGCCGTCGGGCCAAGCTCTACTACCTGCGCGAGCTCCGCGGCAAGGCCGCTCGCCTGAAGACCGACGTAGCTCGTCAGGAAGAGGACCGGGCCGCAGCCCGAGCCAGCAGAGAACAGAAGTAACGCAGCGGGGGCTCGAGCCCCCGCCACGGGTAGGGAGGAGGCGCGCCGGACGGCGCGCCTCCTCGTTGGCGCCTCAGCGCTCGGCTGCCTGCGGGCTCACTTCGTGGGCGGAATTGGGCGTTATCCGGATCGCCTGCCGCTGGCCGGTCCCGTGACTCCTGGCGATCCGCTGGGCGATTCGGGCGGCGTCTCTGCCCACCCCCTGGATCATCGCCGAGGAGAGGGCGTGCTGGAAGTGCAGCCCAACGAAGTAGAAACCGGGTAGACCGGGAACGCTACCTCCGACATGCCTCGGCTCGTGACCGGCCATCTCGATGGGCAGGTCGAGCCAACTCAGGTCGGGGCGAAAGCCCGTGCACCAGACGATGTTGGCCGGGCGCCGCGTAGATCCGTCGGCCAGGAGAGGCAGGCCGAGCTTCGCTCCGGTCACTCGCGGGAGCCGCTCCACCCCGGCCCTGGCCAGGTCGCTCTCCTTCACCCGTATCCACGGTCCGCCGCGGTTCACGACCTTCCGGCGGACCCGCCGCCCGACCGGGGTGTTCACCGTGAGTACCCGGTGGAAGAGGAGCTTCAGCACCAACGGTATGAAGATGGCGTGGGCGAGCCGGCTCTCGATCCTGAAGGGAAGCTGGCCCGTGCCGGCGCCTGCGAGGGCCGTCGGACGAGTTCGAGCGAGTTCACGGGCGAGTTCGGAGCCGGAGTTCCCGGCGCCCACGATCAGCACCGGTCCCGGACGCAACTGATCCGGATTGCAGTAGGCGCTCGAGTGGATCTGAAGGATGTCGTCATCGATCTCTCGGGCGAAGTCGGGGACGTGCGGCCGCTGGTAGTTGGACATGGCCACTACGACGTCTCGCGCTCGGTACGTCTGCTCGGCCGTCTCGACGAGGTAACCATCGTCTACCCGTCGGATCTTCTGCACCCGGGTGCCGGTCTCGACTGGCAGGGCGAACCGCGCGGCGTAGGCCTCGAGGTAGTCGGCCATCTCGTCCTTGGTCGGGAAGTAGTCCGGCCGTGCCGGGAACGGCAGGCCCGGAAGACCGTCGTAACGAGCCGGGGTGAAGAGCCTCAGCGAGTCCCAGCGACGCCGCCAGCTGTCGCCGATCCTGCTGTTCGCCTCCAGGATCACGAACGAAACTCCCCGGCGCGACAGCTGGTAACCGAGCGCCAGTCCCGCCTGTCCGGCCCCCACTACCACCGTTCCGATCTCTCTGGCCGATCCGATTGCAACTGCTTCCATCACGCTTCCTCCTTCCGGTGCTCACCCAGGTCGATGGCTTCCGGAAAGATAGGCGGGCGAAAGGCGCCGCGGCATCGGCAGAGTTCGCCAGCTGTGCCGGCTGCCCGATGGGTGAGTTCACCCACCGCGGCCCTTCGCTCCTGGGTCTACGGCGATGGCGCGGGGTGTTGCGGTTCAGCCCTCGCCCTGAGCGGGGACCAGGCCGAGTTCGACTCCGCGAACGGCCGCTGCGGCGCGGGACGATACGGAGAGCTTGTCGAAGATGTTGCTCAGGTGCCGGTCGACGGTCCGAGCGCTCAACTCCAGCTCCTGGGCGATCGAACGATTGGTCATACCCGCCGCCACCAGGGCGAGGACCTGCCGTTCGCGAGGACTCAGTCTCGGCCCGATAGGCTCGGAAGCGTCGAGCAGCTGAGCGGTCGCCTTGAGCTCGTTCTTCGCTCCCAACCGTTCGAAGCAGCTCCGGGCAGCGCTCAGTTCGAGGGTCGCGGTTTCGTCGTCCCCCAGCTCCCGGCAGGCCTCGCCGATGGCCAGTCGCGCGCAGGCCATGTCGTACTCGTCACCTAACCGCTGGTACTGATCGCAGGCCGATCGCAGGGCGGCGAGCGCGGCCGTCGCCCTGCCCGCAGCCAATTCGGCCCGGCCCGACCATTCCTGTGCCATCGCCTCCAGCAGGTTCGCGGCCTGATCGTTACCGCTACTCACCCCATGGGCGATAGCGGTGAGTTGGCGGGAGGCCTCTCCGGCCTCTTCCAGCCGCTCCAGCGCGAGGAGGGACCGGATGTAGGCGGGCAGGAGCCTCGCCCGGCGCTGCTCGTCGGTCGCCTCCTGGAGGGCCCGCCGAAGAGCGTTCGCGGCGGCATCGGCCGCCCCGCCCTCGAGCCACAGGAGGGCCAGGCCGGGTTGTGGGTCGTGCCCCAACCGGTGCGCTTCCATGAACGCGGCCTCTGCCTCCTCACGCTCGCCGCGCAGCCGCCTGAGCTCGCCCAACTGGTAGGCCGCCAGGCCGAGGACCCTCTGCGAGTTGAGCGTGTCGAGCGCGATGACCTCCTCCACCTCGGCCAGCGCTTCTTGCCACTGTCCTTTCAACTGGAGGAGCTCCGAATGGTACACCTTGCACTCGCCCGCGTACGGCACCAGCCCGGGTTGAGCGGCGCACCAGCTGCCCAGCGCATCGGTCCACGAATGCATCCGCTGGAGATCGAAGAGGCTGCGGCACGCCGAGATCACGCTGCAGTAGACGAGGCCCGCGACGATAGGGAAGGGTTCGCTCGAAGCAAGGGCTAGCAGCGTCTCGTCGAGCACCTCCATCCCTTGCCTGACCTCTCCCAGCCGCAGCAGGCTCACGCCCCTGGCGTGCGCCGCGAAGGCCAACAGGTCCTCGTCGGCGCACCGCTCCGCCAGCCGCTCGGCCTGCGAGGCCAGGCGCAACGCCTCGTCGTATCTCCTCGAAGCGAGCAGCTGAGGGACCCGGGCCAGCAGCACGTAGCCCCGCTCCGCGCACTCCTCCGGCTGCTCTATGAGGTGTCTTTCGGCCCGCGACAGCCAGGCCGAGGCCTTGATGCCGTCACCCTGGTTCCCCGCCTCGAACCCGAGCCAGAAGGCGGCGCGGGCTGCCGCTCGGTCCTCTCGACGGGCCAGGTACTCCTGGTAGGCCCTTCCCAGGCAGCGGCGGAACTCCTCGTTGTGCCCGGTGAGGAAGGCAGCGAGAGCGCACATCTCCAGGTCCACGGCAGAGAGTTGCTCGAGCCCGTCGGCGTCCGAGAGGCTCTCGAAGGCGGTCACCCAATCACGCGCCTCGTAGGCCGTTCTGCCTCTCAGAAGGAGTTCACTGCCGGTCATCAGCATCCCATCTCGTGTTCAGGTCGTGACGCATGATAGGACGTCGGGCCAGGCGTCGCGGCGCTCCCGGGGGAGGCTGCCCGGTCGACGCGGTCGTGGCTGTCATTGACACCCCTTCTGCCAACCCGATAGACTGGCCGACGCCCGGCAAGCACGGGCTACCTTGGGGCCGTGGCGCAGTTGGGAGCGCGTCTGAATGGCATTCAGAAGGTCAGGGGTTCGAATCCCCTCGGCTCCACCAAGAGAAGGAGCGTCTCGAGCGCGAACGAACGACCCCGGCCTGGTGCCGGGGTCTTTTCTAGGGCCCGTGTTGCGAGCGGGCGGTAACACTCTCGGTTCGACTCAGGCGACCAGCGGAGGCTCAGCCGTTCTCGGTCCTCCGCCGGAGCCGTTCCTCTCGTTCCGCTATCTCAGGTGTGAGGGCCTCGCCGAAGTCAGCCGACTCGAAGATAGGCCGGATCTCCAGCTCGCTGGGCACGGGCATCGGATTCGGGCACCTTTTCGCCCATTCGACCGCCTCCGCCATGTCCTTCACTTGCCACAGCCAGTAGCCGGCCACCAGTTCCCGGGTTTCAGGGAAGGGACCGTCGACCACGGTCCGTGACGCGCCGTCGAACTTCACGCGCTTCCCCGCGGACGAAGGGCGCAACCCCTCGCCGGCAAGCATGATCCCGGCGTTCACCAGCTCCTCGTTGTACCTGCCCATCGCATCCAGGAGCTCGGTCGAGGGCATGATGCCCGCTTCGCTCTCCTCGGTAGCCTTGACCATCACGATGACGCGCACCGTTCAACCTCCTTCGAGCGTTCCGGTAAAGCTGCTGCCCGTCGATCATAGACCCCCGGTCGCTCACGGGGTGTCAGGGCGATAAACTGTCCGAATGGACGAAACAGCCGTTGGCAGCAAAGTCCGCGAGTCGACTCTGCCTGGCGTGGGGAAGAAGTACGTCATGCCTCTCGAAGCGGGCGGCAATATCGCGCTGGTGGTGCGCCCCGACGGGGAGAGGAGCCTCTTCCACTTCCTCCCCGAGGAGGACCAGCCGTTCGACGTCGTCAAGTTCACCCGCCAGGAAGCGCAGCAGGTAGCCAACCTGATGGCGCCCGCACTGGTGGCTCCACCCGACCTGGAGGGGCTCGAACTGGCCCTGGGGTCAGTCGAGATCGAATGGATCGAACTGAGCGCGAATTCTCAGCTCGTCGGTGCGACACTGGGCACCAGCGGTTTGCGAGAGCGGACCGGGGCCAGTGTCATGGCCGTCATGCGCGAGGGCAAGTGGGTAGCCAACCCCGGCGTCGACTACGTCTTCCGTGAGGGCGACACCGTGCTCGTCCTGGGCGACCAGGAGCAGAGCGAGGCGGCCCGTCAACTGATCGAATCCTGATACCGAAGGGAAGAGCTTGTCTCCACTACTTCAGCTGGGGCTCATAGCACTGGGGCTCTACCTGGCCGGCTGGGTGAGTACCAAGCTCGGCCTCTCGAGCATCGTCGGGTTCATGGTCCTGGGGGTGGCTCTTGGCCCCCACGGCTTCTACCCGCTCTACCAGGTCACGCCGGTTACCGAGATGCTCGGCGAGCTCGGCATCGTCCTCCTCCTCTTCTTCATGGGACTCGAGTTCTCATTGGGGCGCTTCACCGAGGGTGGCCGCAATATCCTCGTGGCCGGTTCCATCGACCTGCTCGGCTTCGTAGCCGGGGCGACCATCGGCCTGCTCCTCGACTTCGGCGTGCTCGCCAGCCTTTTCCTGGGCGGGATCGTCTACGTCTCCTCCTCGGGGGTCATCGCCAAGCTGCTCTCGGACGAGGACCTCATCGCCTATCCCGAGGCGGAACGGACGCTGGGCGTACTGGTCTACGAGGACCTGGCGATGATCGTGGTCCTCGGCGGCCTGGCCTTCATGACGTCAGGCGGCGGGACCGCCCGGTTCCTCGGAGTGGCCCTGTTCCTGCTCGCCTACGCCATTCTCCTGAGGTTCGGCCGCAAGGTACTCGAGCGCCTCCTGGGACGTGAGGGCGAGGATCTCGTGCTGCTTCTGCTGGCGCTGGTCGTCCTGTTCTCCGTCGGGGCGCAGGGCCTCAACTTCCCCGAGGCGGTAGCCGCGTTCCTCCTCGGCATGCTCATCGCCGAGTCCAAATACAAGGACAGGGTAGAGGTGACGCTCCACTCGTGGCGCGACGTCGCGGCCGCGGTCTTCTTCCTCGACTTCGGGCTTCACGTCGAGATGCAGCCGGCGCTGGCGCGCTGGCAACCCGCGCTCGTGCTGGTGCTGGTGACGGTGGTCGTACAGGTGTCGACAGGCTACCTCGCTGGCCGCGCCACCGGGATCAGTCGCAGAGGCAGCGTGGGCCACGGGCTCATGCTCCTCCCCCGCGGGGAGTTCTCGCTGCTCGTCGTCGGCCTGGTCGCGGGGGTGGACTCCATCCCCGTCGAGGTGAGGGAAGCCCTCATGGGGATGACTTCGCTCTACGTGCTGGCGATGGTCGTGGTCGGCTCTGCCGTGTTCCGGAACTACGAGGTCATCAGCAACTGGTTGCAGGTGCGTCTGCGAACACCGGAAGCGCGCCGGGCCGTGCTCGAGCGGCAACGGGAGTTGGAGAGGATGACGCTCGACTGAGCGGCTCACAGCCGCTACCGGCCTCCATGCGCCGGTGAGAGCAAGTGCCTCCGTTGCCTACCGACACCGCGCTCGTCCTCCTGATACTCTTCGGCTCCTCGTTCGTCCGTTCCCTGGTCGGCTTCGGCGACGCCCTCCTGGCTATGCCGCTGCTGTTGCTGGTCGTTGGCCTCGACGTTGCCGTCCCGCTGGTAGGCCTCGTTGCTGTCGTCGTAGCCGTAATCCTGCTCTCGCTCAACTGGCGGGAGGTGGAGTTCCGTTCTCTGGGCCCGTTGCTGGCCACCGCCCTCCTCGGAGCACCCATCGGGGTGCTGCTCGTCAAGAGCCTCGAGGGAGAGTGGCTCATCCATGCACTTGGCGTGCTCCTGATCCTCTTCGGCGGGTACAGGCTCATCGGACCGCGTCTGCCGGAGGTGCGCCATCCGGCCCTGACCCTGCCCCTGGGCCTGCTCTCGGGCATCTTCGGCGGAGCCTATAACGTCAGCGGGCCGTTCGCGCTACTCTACGCCGGGCTGCGCGGCTGGAGCCCGCGAGTGTTCAGGGCCAGCCTGCAGGGCTTCTTCATCGTCACGAGCGCGGCGATCGCCGTATCACAGGGGGTAGCCGGCTTCTGGACTCCACAGGTGTGGAACCTCTTCCTCCTCTCGCTCCCCCTGGTAGTCACGGCCAATCTGGGAGGCCACCTGCTCGCAAGCCGCGTCCCGTCTACCTGGTTGGAAAGGCTGATCAGTACCGGAATCGCCCTCATCGGTGTAGCTCTGGTCGCCTGAACTCATCACGGGGTCATCCGGAACAGACGAGAATGGTGTCGAAAGGCTGAGGAGGTAGTTGATGTTGACCCCCGATATCGACTTCGACCTCGACGACGCCACTGCTGTTCTCGAGCGCACGCCCGCGAGTCTCATAGCCCTCCTGGGTGGTCTGCCCGACAGATGGACGGCCGCCACCGAGGGCGACGGCACCTGGTCGCCGTACGACGTCCTGGGCCACCTCGTGCACGGAGAGCGCGTCAACTGGATGCCGCGCCTTAGGCACATCCTGGAAGGGAGGTCGGAGCCGTTCGAGGAGTTCGACCGCACTGCTCAGTTCCGCGACAGCGCTGGCAGAAGCCTCTCGGAACTGCTGGTCACGTTCGCGGAGTTGCGCCGCGAGAACCTCGCCGAACTCCGCCTCCTCGGCCTCACCGACGCCGACCTGCAACGCCGCGGCCTCCATCCGAACCTGGGCGAAGTGCGCCTGGCGGAGTTGCTCGCCACCTGGGCCGTGCACGACCTGGACCACGTGACCCAGATCTCCCGCACGATGGCCAAGGTCTACCGCGCCGCGGTCGGGCCGTGGAGCGCCTTCCTCTCGATCCTCCGCGACAGGGAGTGATGAGCCCGGAGTCCCTGCCCTGCAACAGTCACGCCGCCCGTTGGCGTCGAACATCGGGGCATGGAAGTCACACCGCGTTACCAGCACTTCTGCGAACGATGCACCTGCCTGGGGAGGGCCACGATCAACGGGGTGAGTGCCGACCTGTTCGTTTGCGACGATCTCGTGGTCGCACGCTTCGGAGACGAGCCCGGCCAGGCCGAAGCGGAGCACATCCACAACCTCGAATTGGAGTCGAATCCGTTCCTGCTCGCCGCCCATCGGCTCTACCTCGACAGCCTCGGCCAGGAGGCGCTGGCGGGCCGGGCGCGTCACCCGCGGGAGGCCATCAAGAGCTGACGAGCCGCGACCTGGCCCGTCCCACCTGATGAAACAGCGCGGCTGGGCGATCCTGCTCCTTCTGGTTGCCGCGAGCATGACAGTTCTCGTGCCATCGCGCCTCGCTCCGAGAGTCGAGAGGAGAGCCGACGTCAGCGCCGACGGCGAGTCGATCGCGGTAACGGCAGCTGATGAGGTGATCCTCGAGTACACCATCGACGAGTGGCGAGAGTGGGCAGAGGAGAACCTGCTGAGCGTTCTAGGAGGGCCGGTGTTGATCGGCCCGTACGAGCAACCGCCCTCCTCGTTCCGGATGTTCGGCGACGCCGCGCTCTCTCCCGACGGTGAGCGTCTGGCCCTCTCGGCCACGACCTACGCTCTGCTCACGACCGCTTCCGTGATCGGTGTGCTCGAACTCGACCAGCGCGAACTGTCGGTGGTAGAAGAGCCCGCCTTCGGTGGCGTGGAGAGCTTCCACTGGGCACCGGATGGCCGATTCATCGCCTACCCTCTGGGCACTGCTCGAGCGGCCGGCGACTTTCTCCGCGTCGATGACGCCGTGAAGCTGGAACCGGTCGTGCGGCTGGATGCCGCGAATCTGCTGGAGGCGGCTGGCCGGTCGGGGATCGAAACCGGCGACGATCCGCGGGAGTGGATGCCGGAGGTGAGGGACCTGGATTGGTCCGAGGGCCGGCTTCGCTTCACCTCCAACGGATTCGGCACCGGCGAACTGAGCTGGTCGTTCGATCCGCGCACCGGCGATCTGTCGCTCCTCTAGCGACCTCAGTGTGTGCCAAGCGCTTTATGTCTTCGCGCAACGCTGCTACCGTCGGCAACATCTGTTGAGGGGCGACAGAGCCCTGAGAAACCGGATCGTCGGCGGGCGGGGAAGCCTGTTCGTCGCTCATGCACCGTAGGGGGTGGCAATGGGAAACAGGTTCAAGCCCGTCGCGACCGCGCTGTGGCTCGCCACACTCGGCCTCGCGCTCTCCTTCGCCCTGGCGCAGCAGCAGGAGCAGAGCCAGGACGTGGTCTACAGCTACTCGATACCCGGCATGGAGGTGTACCCCGAGTGTGTCGCGGTGGGGCCCGATGCCTCGACCTTCTACACGGCCAGTTCGGCTAACGGCACCGTCTATCGGGGCGAGTTGGGGGCCAAGGCCGCGACCGTACTGGTCCCCAGCGACCAGGCAGCGATAGGTCAGGGCCTAGGCGTCGACGTGGATGAACAGGGCCGGCTCTGGGTCGTTGGCGGCAGCACCGGAGAGATAGCCGTTTACGATGCGGAGAGCGGCGAGACGATCGCCAAACTCGACACGCCGGCTGCCGAACAGACCTTCCTCAACGACGTCGTAGTGAGCGGCGGCTTCGCCTACATCACCGACTCGGCGCGCCCGGTCATCTTCCGCGTGGCAGCCGGTGAACAGGTGGGCGAGGTGGAGGCTTGGCTCGACCTCGAGGGCACGGCCATCGAGTACACCACCGGCGAGGGGATGCTGGGCGGGATCAATCTGAACGGCATCGACGCCACCTCGGACGGTTCCTACCTACTCACAGTCCAGATGAACACCGGCGAGCTGTTCCGTATCGATCCCGAGAGCGGCAGCGTCTCGCAGATCGACTTGGGCGGCGAGACGCTGATGAACGGTGACGGTCTGGCAGTCCACGACGGCACGGCCTACGTGGTCCGGATCGCCAACAACGAGGTCGTCACCGTCGAGCTGTCCCAGGACTTCAGCAGCGGCGAGGTGGTGAACCGCTTCACTCACGAGCAGCTGTCGTTCCCCGCCTGCGCCGCAGTTGCGGGCGAGGACCTGCTCCTCGCCAATACCCAGTTCAACAGGCAGGCATCGCAGGACCCGCTGATCCCGTTCCAGGTGCTCAGCATCCCCCTCCAGGTCGTCCAGACCCAGAGTGGCGACAGTCAGGCCCAGGCCGAGACGCAGTCGGCTGAAGCAGGGAACGCCCAGCAGGAGGGTGCACAGGCCGAGGCGCAGCAGGAAGACGGTCAGGAGCAGGTTGCCGGCGGTGCGCAGGCACAGCAGGCGGGTGAGGGCGACGAGGCTCTGCCCCGAGCCGAGGACTCGGAGAAGACCGAGCCGGTCGAAGGCGAAGAAGCGAGCGAGCAGGCCGAGGGCGGTGACGAGGCTCTGCCGCGCGCCGAGGACTCCGAGAAGACCGAGCCGGTCGAAGGTGACGACCAGCAGGAGGATCAGGCAGAGCAGGCCGAAGAGGTAGAGCAGGCCCAGCAGGGCGACGAGACCGAGAAGACGGAACCCACCGAGGCGCAGCAGGATGCGGCGCAGCAGGAGGGCGGAGGCGAGGATCAGGAGGGCGCCGAACAGGAGGGCGCTCAACAGGAGGGCATTCCCCAGGAGGGCGCTCAACAGGACGCCGCTCCCCAGGAAGCCGAGGGTCAGGAGGCGCAGGGTGAAGAGGCCTCCGGGCAGGAGGGCCAAGGCGATCAGGCCGCCGGGCAGGAGGGCGAGGAGCAGCAGGTCGCAGGTGGCCAGCAGGCCCAACAGGTCGACGAACAGCAACTCATGCAGATCGGCCAGCAGGTCTACAACCAGAACTGTGCTCGCTGCCACGGGGACGAGGGCGGCGGTGACGTGGGCCCCGCCTTCGCCGGCAATCAGGCCCTGCAGAACACCAGTTACGTAGTGCAGACGATCACCAACGGCAGAGGTGCAATGCCGGCGTTCGGCGCCGTATTGAGCGACGAGCAGATAGCCGGCGTGGCGACCTTCATCCGCAACTCGTTCGGCAACGACTTCGGACCGGTCACCGTCGCGCAGGTGCAGCAGGGGGGCGGCCAGGGTGAGGGCGGTGGCGAAGGTGCCGAGGGCGAGCAGCAGACGACCAACGTCACCCGCCCGGGCACTGCGACGATCGAGAACTACGCGCCGGTCACCGCCGAGCGGCTCGTCAACCCCGAGCCGGAGAACTGGCTCAACTACCGGCGCACCTACAACGGCTGGGGCTTCAGTCCACTCGATCAGATAACGACCGAGAACGTCGACCAGCTGGAGGTCGCCTGGACCTATTCCACAGGGCTCACCGAAGGACACGAGTCGCCGGCGATGGTCAACAACGGGGTCCTCTACATCACCACGCCCGAAGCGAAAGTGATCGCCCTCGACGCCGTCACTGGTGAGCTCTTCTGGGAGTTCCAGCGGGAGCTCCCCGACGACCTGCTCCAGCTCCACCCCACCAACAGGGGTATCGGCTTCTGGCAGGACAAGGTCTTCGTCGCGACCACCGACACGCACCTGATCGCGCTCGAGGCGACCACGGGTGAAGTGGTCTGGGACGTCGTCGTCGAGGACCCGGGCCGCGGCTACTACATCACGCTGGCTCCTCTCGTGGTGGACGGCATCGTCATGGTCGGCGTGTCGGGTGGCGAGCTCGGCATCCGCGGCTTCATCGAAGCGTTCGACGCCGAAACGGGCGATAGCGTCTGGAAGACCTACACCGTCCCCGGTGAGGGGGAACCCGGGAACGAGACCTGGCCCGCCGACACCTGGACGCACGGCGGCGGTTCGGTCTGGATGACCGGCAACTACGATCCGGAGACAGGCCTCGCCTACTGGGGCGTTGGTAACGCCGCCCCCTGGATGGGAGACGCCCGCCCGGGCGACAACCTGTGGACCTCGTCGACGATAGTGCTCGATGTCGAAACCGGCGAGCTGGTTCACGGCTACCAGTACCACCACAACGACTCGTGGGACTGGGACGAGGTGGTAGCGCCGCTGCTGCTCGATTACGAGCGCAACGGCGAGACGATCCACGGTCTGGTGAAGGTAGCGCGCGACGGCTACATCTGGTGGCTGGAGCGCAGTCCGGAAGGTCTCGAGTTCGTCGATGCCAAACCGTACGTCTTCCAGAACGTGTTCGAGAGCGTCGACCCCGAGACCGGCAGAGTCACCTACGACGAGGAGCACAAGCCTGCGGTCGGCGAAACGGCGGAGTTCTGCCCCTCCCTCTGGGGCGGACGCGACTGGCTTCCTGAAGCCTTCAACCCGAACACCCGGCTGCTCTACACGGGCGCGAACGAGAACCTCTGCCACCGCATGACCGGTCGCCAGGTCTCCTACATCCCCGGTCAGTCGTTCACCGGCGCCAGTTCGCAGATGTTCCTCCGGGAGGGGTGGGACCACATCGGCGAGATGCAGGCGTGGAACGTCGACACCGGCGAGCTCGTCTGGGAGCAGCACTTCCCGGAGTCGCACATCTGGGCGCAGATGCTCACGACCGGCGGGGGCCTGGTATTCGCCGGGGGCACCATCGACCGGAAGTTCAGGGCGTACGACGCCGAGTCGGGTGAGATCCTCTGGGAGATCACCACCAACTCCGGTGTTTACGGCATGCCTACCACTTTCTCCGTCGACGGAGTCCAGTACGTTGCCGTGCAGTCCGGCTGGGGCGTCGATGGAACCAGGATGCAGAACGCTCTCAACAACGCGGTCGGAGCGCCGTTCGACGTAGAGGTGCCCAAGGGTGGTGTTCTCTGGGTCTTCCGCCTGCCTCCTCAGGAGGGTCAGGTAGCCGGTGGCGGATAAGCGGTGACATCGAGGACCAGATCGGAGGGGCGTCGGCGTGCGGTCGGCGCCCTCCTCCTTCTCCTGCTGCTGTTGGCGTTCTGCGGGGCCGCTCGAGCATGGGAGCTTCGGGTATGCGCCGAACCGAACAACATGCCGTTCTCCAATCGAGCGGAGGAGGGGTTCGAGAACCGGATAGCGGAGATCGTGGCTCGTCAGCTGGGCGCCACACTCAGCTACGAGTGGCTCCCGGCTTCTCCGGCTTCCGACAGGCTGCTCTACCTCAGGCGGGGCGATTGCGACATGGTCGTCGGAGTGGGCGACGGTACCGAGGGCTACCTCACTACTGTCACCTACTACCGGAGCGCTCCGGTCTTCGTCTACCGCTCCGATGCCCCGTTCGACGTCGGCTCGTTCGACGACCCGGTCCTGCGAGAGCTGACGATAGGCGTACTCGCCGGCGCGGGGTTGCGACCCGAGGTCGCAGCTCTCGCCAACCGGGATCTCATTGCCAACGTCGTCTCCTTCCCGTGGGGCGCGCAAGGAGATGCTCCGCTGGCGGCGCCCGTCGAGGCCGTTGCTGCGGGCGAAGTGGACATCGCGGTGGTGTGGGGCCCCGTAGGCAGTTACTTCGGGGAGCGCCACGAGGTGCCGCTCGAGGTCGTCTCGGCCGAACCGAAAGTCGACATGCCCTTCCTCAATCTCGTCGTACCGATGGCGATGGGGGTGCGGCAGGGCGACCTGGCGCTGCGCGACCTGCTCGACCGGGCGATCGCTGGGAGCTGGGACGAGATCCAGGAGGTCCTCTCGCAGTACGACGTGCCGCTCGAGCCTCTGCCGCCTCAGGCTCCGCCGGCGACCGACAGGAGAGCCCAACTCGGGGTGGGCCTAGTTCTGCCGCTGCCTACCGGCACGATCCCGCTCGAAGCAGACTCGCCCGAGGCGGCGGCCATCGCGGCTCAGATGGGCGCCTTGATGGCAGAGGAGGAGTTGGGCGCGCCGGAGGAGTCGTTCCCCGGACTCGAGCTCCTCGTGAGCAACGCTCCCAACGCCGCCAGCGCTGGCCGGGCGGCCGAGCGGATGAGCGCCAACGGGGCGATCGCTCTGGTGGGTGGCTACGGCCCGGGCCAGGCGGAGGCGTTGACCGAGGTCGGAGCATCCCGCCAGGTGCCGTTCCTCAACATCGGCTCGTCCAGTCCATCCCTCCGTGAGGAGTGCACCCCCTTCACCTTCCACCTGGAGGCGAACGCCGGCGTCTACCTTGCCGCTCTAGCTCGGTCGCTGGCTCACGCGGGCCTCGACGACCTCGTCGTGGCCTACCCGGAGAGTTCAACCGGAGCCGCGCTGCTGGAGGAATTCGACCTGGCGGCCAGCGACGAAGGCCTGGCTATCGTCGCCGCTGTCCCCGTTCCCGGCGAAGCGCAGCTCATCGAGGTGGCGCTCTCAGCGAAGGAAGCGGAGGCAGAGGCAGTCGTTGCACTGCTCGACTGGCGCGCGCAGTTGGACCTGGCCGGTTTCATGGGCTCGGTGGGGGAAGGGATCGCCTTCACCGGCTACCCCTATCCGGTCACCCAGACGCGCCACTTCTACTACTCGCTCGGAAGCCTGGGACCGGCTGTCGAAGCGCCACGGGTGGCTCTCTGGGAGGCCTCGCTCACCGAGGGACCGGCCGGGGACCTCAGCCAGGAGTTCTTCGCGAGGTGGGGGGAGCCGATGGACTCTCCAGCATGGGTCGCCTATCTGGCGCTCTCGTTGGTCAGAGAAGCGGCAGCGAGCGGAGCGCGGACGGGGCCTGAGCTGGCGTCCTCACTGGAAGAGGTAGAGATCGACTCGTACGGCGAGGGTGGCGCCGGCTTCGGCCCCAGCGACCACCAGTTCCGCCACGATCTCGTCGAGGTACGTGTCGATTCCTCTAGCGACTCACGCCAGGATGCTGTCTCGGCGGTGCAGCGCTTCTCTGCAACCAGCCTTCCCTACGGGACCGGTTGCCGTTGAACCGTTCACGATCCGGCCCGCTCAGGCGGGGTGTCCGGAGGCGGCCTTCCTGGAGGTGAACTTCGTGCTCCGCGCACCGGCCTCGGT
The DNA here is from genome assembly GCA_036381595.1 of Trueperaceae bacterium. Taxonomy (NCBI): domain Bacteria; kingdom Thermotogati; phylum Deinococcota; class Deinococci; order Trueperales; family Trueperaceae; species Trueperaceae bacterium. The sequence goes on from DASVCN010000040.1 coordinate 111,145, forward strand.
GGCCTCGATGAAGATCCGGTCGACTTTCGGATAGGCCTGCCGTATCTCCGCCTCGATCCGGCCGATGGTTCGGGCGGCCTCGACCGACGACGTGCCTTCGGCGAACGAGATGTCGAAGTTCACGAGGATGTCGTTCGGCCCCAGGTGCATGGTCAGCACTTCGTGAACAGTGTCGACGTTCGGTTCCCTGCTGGCGATCCGTTTCACCCCCTCCACGGTGGCGGGGTCGGCTCGTTCGCCGATGAGCAGGCCGCGACTCTCGACGACGAGGAATACCGCTACGCCGGCGAGCATGATGCCTATCAGCAGCGAGGCGACGCCGTCGAGTACCGGCATGTCGAGGGCGTGAGAGAGGTAGACGCCAAGGAAAGCGATCACCAGACCCAAGCCAGCGGCCGTGTCCTCTGCAAGGACGGTGTAGACGGCCGGATCCTTGCTGGAACGTACGGCCCCCAGGAAGCTCTCCCCGTTCGATTCCGCCGTCAGCGTCCGATAGGCCATCACCCATGCGAACGATTCGAAGACCAGGGCGATACCGAGCACCACGTAGTTCCACAACGGACCGCCTGTGTCCTCGGCCGGTGGAGCGGTGATGTGGTGGATCCCTTCATAGATCGCCAGGCCGCCCCCCAGGCTGAAGAGCAACATCGCTACGATCAGGCTCCAGAAGTAGAGTTCCTTGCCGTGGCCGAACGGATGCTCGCGGTCGGCGGGCTTGCGTCCGCGTTTGATGCCAAGGAGGATGAGGCCCTGGTTGCCGGTGTCGACCAACGAGTGGATGCCCTCGGAGAACATCGCCGAACTGCCGGTGAAGACCGCGGCCACGAACTTCACGACGGCGATACCGAAGTTCGCCGCCAAGGCCGCGTATACCGCTCCCGTGCTGCCATGACCTCCTGCCACTCGTACTCCTCCCGACGGACAAGGATAGGACATGTGGCGCGGCGGAATGGGGCGGCAGCTACCGGTGTCGCCGTCCAGGAGCAACTGACGAACTCAGGCCGAAGGAAGAACCACGGCCCTGCACGAGTGTCAGCGGCACGAGAGAAGCGGGTCCCGGCAGAACCCGGAACCCGCTTCCAATTCGGCTGGTGAGGGTGACTAGTTCTTCTTGCCCTTAACGCCACCCTTGCTGTTACCCGGTCCTTGGGACCCGCCTTCACCGGCAGCTGTGTCGCCGCTTATGCCCGCGAGCGCGGCGTCGGCGGTTACCAGGCCCGCGCCGGAAGCATCGGGGCCCCAGCAGACGTTTGTGGGACCGGTGTTGGGATCTATGATGTCGCGGCAGAGCTCGTCGTCACCGTCGTAGTCGAAGGGGATCGCCGTTCCCTTGAGCGTCGCTTCGACCTCGGCCTGCACCCGGGTCGGGTCCTGCTGCATCAGCAGCGCGGCGACGCCGGCAACGTGCGGGCTGGCCATCGAGGTTCCGCCCAGGAAGTAGTAGGAGATCTGGCCGGAGTTCAGCTGGTAGGGGCCAACTACCCAGGAGCCCGGAGCCGCTACATCGAGTTCCTGTCCGGCGAGCTCTCGGCTGGAGAAGTCGGTGATGTAGAAGTCTTCAGGGGAAGTGGGCTCCGCCACGTCGAGGCTGTTCCACCAGCTCCCGGTCGTCCACTCGTCGGCCCAGCCACTGGCAGCGACAGAGATGACCGGAGCGTAGGCGCCGGGATAGCCCATGCCCAACTCGCCCTCGTTGCCCGCCGATGCCACGATGATCACGCCCTTGTCCACCGCGTAGTCGACCGCGGCGGCCGAGATCGGGTCCGGACCGGGGCCGCCCAGGCTCATGTTGATCACTACCGGGTGATCGCTGAGCTCGTTGGCCTTGAGGTCTGCCACATAGGTGATCCCGGCGGCTACCACGGAGGACCACCCGGAACCGTTCTGGTTGAGGACTTTGACGGGGATGACGGTTGCCCCGGGAGCGACTCCGTTGATCGGCGTCCCTCCGAAGCTGTAGCCGATGATGGTGCTGGTCACGTGGCTCCCGTGGCCGTTGACGTCGTGCTCCCACTTGTTGGGTTGATCCGAGGTGAATCCCTGGTCGGCGCCGCCACCGCCGAACGCGATGGCGTACTCCTCGGCGATCCGCTCTTCGGGGAAGTACTGCCGCCACGTGTCCATCAGACCCGTGTCCAGAACCGCGACGTACACGCCGCTGCCGTCGAGTTCGACGCTTCTGGTGTCGAAGCCCGGTTGAGCGGTCACGTTCACCGAATCGAGGTTCCAGGTGCTCAGCCCGGCATCGAACCCGTCGACCGCCACGGTGTCGATCGGGATCCCCTTGTACTCGACGTCGGGGCTCGCGCTCTCGACGAAAGGAAGTCTCTCGATGTCGTCGACCTCGTCGGCCGGCGCCATCATGCTCACCGTGTCGATCTGCTCGATGACATCGAGGATCGAACCGTGGGTGCTCAGTTCAGCCTGCACCGCCGGGGTGGCGTCGGTGTTGAGCAGTACGTTGACCCGGATGTTTCCCTGGTTCGGCTGCTTGAGCAGCTCGAACTGCGGATCCTGCTGGATCCCGCATGCCGTCACGAACAGTGCGAGCAGCCCTACCGCCGCCCAATATCCCACTCTCTTCATGCCTTACCGCTCCCTCCGATGACCCTGTCCGCCGCGACGAGGCACAGGTCGGCAACGAGCCAGCACTGAGGCAGGCCGCTACTCGAACCCGACCCCCCGGGGTCGGATTTTTGGGTAGCACCATCATACCGTGACTTGCATCCCAATGCAGCGGTTTGCCGGTAACCCGAGCCGGCTGCTGTACGGGTTGATGGAGCGCGCTGTTTCTCTACCAGCCCGGTACGAAGCTCAGCCCGACGTTCAGATGAAGGGTGGGCAGATAAGTCCTCGCCGTCCCGCCGGCGATGTACTGTTTCGGGCTGCTGTAGGTGTACTTGCCCTCGGTGCTGATGGCCAGCCACGGCAGGATGAACTGCCGCGCCTGGGCAGCGACCTGGAAACCTGGACCAGCTAAATCGTAGCCCCGGTAGGTGCCGTGAAGGTCGTGCCCGAGTGACTGCCCCCGGATGGTGCTGGCCGGCGCCGTTACGACTACCCCCATCCCGGCCCGCACCAGTACCTGGGCGCGGCCGTGCGGGAACTGGTCGGTGATCCCGATGGGGTAGCGGCCCACCGCATTGATCAGCAGGTAGTTCACGCCGTCGCTAAGCTCGAAGTGCTGGACCACGTCGTCGGGATCATCACCGCTCTCGTAGTACGCCTTGTCGTGAAGCAGTTCGAGCTCGAACCCCAGATCGATGGTTCGCGCATCCGCTCCGAAGGGGTAGTAACCCACCCGCAGGTCGTAGTAGTTCTGGGTGAAGTTAGCGAGGTTGGTGTTCGGAAGCCAGGGGCGAGTCTCGTAACGGACGTTGCTTATCTCCACGTCCTCATAGCCGGCCTGGCTGATCTCCAACCTGGTGGGCGGCTTTACACTGTTGCCCAGGTGGAAATCGATGGTGAAGTCGGCGTGGGCACTGCCGGCCAACAGGAGCGGCACGAGGAAGAGGAGGCGGCGGCATCTGTGCACTTCGGCATTCCTTCCGCTGCCACCCGTCTTCAGACCTACCTGGACCGCACTATCGCAGCACGGCTAAGAACGAACATAACCGTGAGGCGCTAACAGGAATATGACATGCCGCCACGCGGGCAGCAGCCAACCAGTGGAACCTCTTCTGACTGCTTCTTGCCTGCTGGCTCCTGGCGGCTGACCTGGTTCTCGTCCGCAACACCAGGGGTTGCCGGAAGAAGTAGCGGTTGCTTCCCCACGCCGCTGCGTGACGACAGGGGGCCCCACCGATCGAACTTGGCCCAGAATTGGCCATAGGCGCTACTGTCCGGTGATAGCTCCGGGCAGAGTGGGGGTGCATGGCAGCGCTCGAGGCATATCGCAAGAAGCGGGACTTCCGCAAGACGCCCGAGCCGGCCGGCGAAACGCGGGAGTCGGAAGCTGGGGAGGGCGGCCTCTTCGTGATCCAGAAGCATGCCGCCCAACGGCTTCATTTCGACCTGCGACTCGAGAAGGACGGCGTGCTCAAGAGCTGGGCCGTACCCAAGGGGCCAAGCTTGGAACCGGGCGAGAAGCGCCTGGCGGTGCAGGTCGAGGATCATCCGCTGGAGTACGGCGAGTTCGAAGGGGTGATTCCGGAGGACGAGTACGGCGGCGGGACGGTGATGCTGTGGGATCGTGGCCGATGGAAGCCGAGGGGCAAGAACACCGAACACCACATCGACTTCGAGCTGGAAGGCCGCAAGCTGCGCGGGGTCTGGACGTTGGTTCGGATGCGCGACGCCGACGACGAGGAGGGTGAGAATTGGCTCCTCATCAAACGCAGCGACGACTGGACTCCCGACGGCAAGGCGAAGGGGAGCAAGCGCGGATCCCGAACGGGCGCACAGAGCCCGTTGGCCGCGGTTGACGGCGAGGACCTGAGCGTCGCGACCGGCCGCACCATGAAGCAGATAGCCAGCGACCGCGATGCGGTGTGGACGAGCGAGGGCCTCGCGGAGGCGCAACGAGCGAGGGTTCCCGAGGCGAAGGCGATACCCGGTGCCAGGAAGAAGAAGCTCGCCGATGACATCCAACCGCAGCTTGCCACCCTGGTGGAGGAGGCTCCCGGCGGGGACGAGTGGATCCACGAGATCAAGTTCGACGGCTACCGCATCCTCGCCCGTTTCGAAGGCGGCGTGGTGAAGCTGCTGAGCCGCAACGGCAAGGACTGGACCGACAGGTTCCCGGAGGCCGCCTCACTGCTCGCCGAACTGCCCGTGGAGCAAGCCCTCCTAGACGGGGAGATGGTGGCCTTCGCGGCCGACGGCAGCACCAGCTTCAGGCGACTGCAGGAGTCGCTGAGCGAGGGGAAGACCTCGCACCTCGTCTACCACGTCTTCGACCTGCTCCACCTGAACGGTTACGACCTCTCCGCGACCACTCAGGTGGATCGCAAGGAGGCGTTGCGCTCCCTGCTCGACGCCTCCGGGTTCGTGGGCCACGGTCTCATCCGCTATACCGATCATCTGGAGGGGAAAGGGCCCGCCTTCTTCGCGCAGGCTTGCGGCCTGGGACTAGAGGGGATCATCTGCAAGCGCATGGACGGGCGCTACGCGTCGGGACGAACCAGGCAGTGGCTCAAGGTCAAGTGCACCCGCCATGTCGAACTGCTGATCGGCGGTTACACCGACCCGGGCGGCTCCCGGAACGGCTTCGGCGCTCTCCTGCTTGGCGCCTACGACGGGGACGGCAAGCTCGTGTACGCCGGCAAGGTCGGGACCGGATTCAGCGACAGGCAGCTCGAAACGCTGCACGAACGCCTCGAGGAGATCGAAGAGGAGAAGTCGCCTTTCGAGGATCCTCCGCCGAAGCGGGGAGTCCACTGGGTGACTCCCACTCTCGTGGCAGAGGTCGAGTTCACGGAGTGGACCCGCGACGGCTCGCTGCGGCACCCGAGCTTCCGGGGGCTGCGCGAGGACCGCGATCCGGAGGAGATAAGGATGAACCGTGGCGAGATGCCGGCGGTCGGCAGGGGAGCGAAGGCCGAGAAGGCCGGAGGGACCCGGCCGGGACGGCAACCCGAGAAGCGAACGGGCGAGCGCCGCAAGCGGATGGCGCCGGACGAGGAGGAGGTCGCGGGAGTGAGGCTGACGAGCCCCGACCGGGTCCTCTACCCGGATCAGGGCGTCACCAAGCTGGCGCTCGCCCGCTACTACGAGGACATCGCCGACTGGATCTTGCCCCATGTCGAGAGTCGCCCCCTTTCGCTGGTGCGCTGCCCGCAGGGGCGCGAGGACGAGTGCTTCTTCCAGAAGCACCCTTCCGAGTCGATGGCCAAGGATGTGCCCCGGGTGATCATCGAGGAGTCGGACGGGCCGGAGCCCTACCTCTACATACGCAAGGTGGAGGATCTCATCGCGATGGTGCAGATGGGCGTGCTCGAGCTGCACGTGTGGGGCTCGAAGGTCGACGACGTCGAGAAGCCCGATCTACTGGTCTTCGACCTCGACCCGGCACCCGACGTGCCGTGGGCAGAGATGCTCCGGGTGGCCAAGGAGTTGCGCGAGCGGCTCCAGGGCCTGGGGATGGAGCCGTTCCCTCGCACCACCGGGGGCAAGGGTCTGCACCTGATGGTGCCGCTCCGCCGCAAGGCGGGCTGGGATGAGGTGAAGGCGTTCGCTCAGGGTGTAGCCGTCCAACACGCCGCCGACGACCCTTCCCGCCTCACCACCAACATGTCGAAGGCGAAGCGGCGGGGCAAGATCTTCCTCGACTACCTTCGCAACGGGCGGGGCGCCACAGCGATCGCCTCCTACTCCACCAGGGCGAAGGAGGGCGCTACCGTGGCGGTTCCCGTCCGCTGGGACGAGGTGAACGCCGCACTGAGGCCGGACCGCTACCACATCGACAACTTGCGCCGCCGCCTCTCTGCCCTCAAGGACGACCCTTGGGAGGGCTTCGCCGAGGCGCGACGGGCGGTGACACCCAAGCTGCTCGAACGGGTTGAGGCGAGTGGCTGATGGCCGCTCGAGCGATGTGGAAAGGCGTCATCGGGCTTGGCGAGGAGAAGATACCGGTCAAGCTCTACTCGGCCATCGAGGATACGAACGTGCACTTCCGGCTGCTTCACGAGAAGGACGAGGTGCCGGTCAAGCAGGAGCTGATCAACTCGCAGACCGAGGAGGTGGTGCCGTTCGAGCGGGCGAGGCGGGCGTTCATCACCGATGAGGGCGATATGGTCATCTTCGAACCCGAGGAGCTCGACGAGTTGGAACCGGAGGCCTCGCGCGACATCGAGGTCCTGGGCTTCCTGCCGCCCGAGGAGATAGATCACCGCTGGTACCTGCGCCCCTACTACCTTGGCCCGGACGGCTCCGAGGAGGCCTACTTCGCACTCATCCAGGCGATGGAGACGAGCGGGCTCGAGGGCCTCGTCCGCTGGACCATGCGCAACAAGCAGTATGTGGGCGCCCTGCGTTTGCACGACGGCTATCCGATGTTGGTCACGCTCCGCTACGACGCCCAGGTGGTCCCGATCGAGTCGCTCGAGGCGCCTGCCGGACCCGATCTGGACGAGAAGGAGCTGGCGATGGCGGGGCAGCTCATCGGCATGCTGGCAGCCGACTTCGAACCGGAGCAGTACCACGACGAGTACCGCCAGCGGGTGATGGAGATGGTGGAGACGAAGGCCAAGGGCGGCAAGGTGAAGACGCGGAAGCGGCGCAAGGAGGCGCGTTACGAGGATCTCTCCGGCGCACTGCGGGCGAGCCTCGAGAAGGAGCGCATCCGTGCATGAGGTCGAGCCCCGATGGCGGCGGACGGCCCCGATGGCGTTGGACGGCCCCTTCGGAGGTGAGTCGCCGTGCCTAAGGTGAAGGAGCGGAAGTCCGAAAGCGGCTTCGGCAACCTCCGGCCGTTCTGGTCGGGAACCATCGCTTTCGGCCTGGTGAGCCTCCCGGTAGGGCTCTTCGTCGCCAACCGAGGGAAGTCCGTTTCTCTGCGGATGGTGGACCAGGACGGGACTCCCTTGAGTCGCAAGTACTTCTGTCCGGCAGAGGAGAAGCCGCTCACCTCCGACGAGATCGTGCGCGGTTACGAGATCGAGAAGGACGAGTTCGTCGTCGTGACCGATGAGGAGTTGGAAGCGCTCGCTCCGGAGAAGTCGCAGGAGATCGACCTGAGGCGTTTCGTGCCCCTCGCCGACATCGACCCCGTCTACTTCGAGCGGGCCTACTTCCTGGCGCCGGCGAAGGGGGCTTCCAAGGCGTACCGGCTGCTAGCTAGGGCGATGGAGGACGCGGGACGAGCCGGCATCGCCACCTTCGTCATGCGTGGCAAGGAGTATCTGGTGGCGATAATCGCCGAGCGAGGCATCTTGCGCGCCGAGACGCTGCGCTTCGCCGACGAACTGCGCACTCCCGACGATATCGGTCTGCCCACGATCGAGGAGACCGACGCCAAGCGGGTGAAGAGCCTGACGAAACAGATGGCCAAGCTTGCGACCGATCGGCTGGACAGGTCGCAGCTCGTCGATTGGGAGAGCCGCCGGCTACTGGAGCTGGTGGACAGGAAGCTGAAGACGGGCGAGGACGTCGTGTCGGCTCCCGAGGAGCTCGCTCCCGAAGAGGAGGGCGAGGAGGTCGTCGATCTCATGCAGATCCTCAAGGAGAGCCTGCAGGAGGTTACGCCCGACGCCCGCGAAGCGGCTGCAGCCGGCCGGAAGCGGGCAGGCAGAGAGCGCTCCGCCGGGAAGGGTCGCGGCTCGAGCCGTGCGGGTCGAGCCGACTCGGACCAACCTGGCGAAGGTCGCGTCGACTCACGGCGCCCTGCGGTGGGCGGCACCGACTCACGGCGCCGACGTGAGCGCTACGCCGGCCTGGGCGAGAAGTCGAAGGCGGAACTCTACGAACAGGCGAAGGAGCTCGATATCGCCGGCCGCAGCAACATGAGCAAGGAGCAGCTCATAGAGGCGATAAGCGAACCCCGCTGAGCATCTTGCCGCCCGTGAAATCCGTTCCGGACTATTGTGGCGGGAAAGGCGCTTCGCTACTTTCGGACCGAAGGTTCGGATCGGAAGGAGTGAGTATCCAATGACCATACACACATCCGGCGAGGGGATCCTCTCACGCGATTCAGGCAAGAAGCGCGAACAGATAGTGGGGCTGCTCGAACAGGCCTACTTCGCTGAACTCGAGACGGTCATGAACTACGTCTCCAACTCCATCAACCCCGACGGCGTACGGGCCCAGGAGATCATCGAGGCGCTCGAAGAGGACATCCAGGAGGAACTCGGGCACGCTCAGCAGTTCGGCAAGCGGATCAAGGAGCTGTACGGAGTGGTGCCCGGATCGATGGAGTTCAAGCCGAGCCAGGCGTCATTGCAACCGCCATCCAGCCAGACGGACGTCGTGCACGTTATTCGCGGAGTCATCGATGCCGAGACAGCCGCTATCGAGCTCTACACCCGGATAGTGGAGGAGACGGAGGGCGTCGATCCGGTGACCAACGATATGGTGATCGGCATACTGCGCGACGAACAGGGGCACCGGCGCCTGTTCGAGGGATTCCTCCGGGAGTACGAGATCGAGGGGCTGGCTTAGCCGTCCCTTCCGTGTGCCCGGCTGCCCTTGTGAGTTCCGCGGCCCCCGATCCGCTGCCCTTAAGACCCCCGCTGGGCGGGCCTGTCGCTAACCCAACAGCCCTCTCGACAACTCAAGGATCCAGTCGACCTCGTCCTGGTTGACGGTGTGGCCCATGCCCTGATAGATGCGTTTCTCCACCCGCGCGCCCAGGTTCTCCAGCACCTGTGCCGATTCATGGACGCGAGCAACCGGGATGTGGGGATCGCTGTCGCTGCACCCGAAGAACGCCGGCGTCCCTTCGAGCGATCCGCGGTAGTCGCGCGCCGTCCCGTCGGGACCTATGAGGCCGCCGCTCAGAGCGACGACCCCACCGTAGCGCCGGGAGTTCCTCGCGGCGAACTCGGAGGCGAGGCAAGCTCCCTGCGAGAAGCCGAGCAGGACTACCTTCTCGGTACCCACGGCGGTTGCTGCTTCCTCCACGACGGCCCAGATCGCTTCGAGCGCCGAGTCCAGCCACGGCTGGTTGCTTTCGATTGGGGCCAGGAAAGAGTTCGGGTACCAGGTATGGTGCCGGGCCTCAGGTGCGATGTAGGCGACCCCCTTCGACTCGAACGCCGAAGCCAGCTGTAGTATCCCCGTCGCCGAATCACCGCGGCCATGCACCATCACCATCGCCACCTGAGCCTGCTCCAGCGGCGTGCCGGCAGCAGCTGCGATGCCAGGAAAATGCAGTCCTTCCACCCCTACCCCTCTCCACCGCGCAGGCCGCGCTTCCACACCAAGGTCTGCTCCGTGCGCCGCGGTAGATATCCTGACTCGCTCCAGGTAGTAGAGTTTGAGCAAGTCAATATCAACGACCATACCGGTTCGCCCGGAGGTTGACTCGGCCGCGAGTTCCATTCCTGCTCCTCGCCCCTCCTCGTTGCCGACACGACAGGAGTGGCTATGCAGGAACGGCTCGAGGACCGCCCGGTAGTCCGGCCGCCCCGCGAAGGCGTCCACCGGTCGCTGGTGAGCGCCGTCCGGTCGTTGCTGCTCGCGCTGCTTGCGGTCCCGCTGTTGCTGCTCTTCCTGAGCCTGCTGTTCCTCGGCCCCGGCTCCCTGAGCGTCGAGGGGATCGTCGTGCTGGTGGTGTTCGCGCTGGTGGCCGCCGCCGGTCTCGCCCGCTTGCGCTCCGGGAGACTGGGGCAGGCGGTCGGTCTGGTCATCGTGGGCGTCCTCGCCGGCCTCGCCTGGGAGACTGCGCTTACCGGGGTCGTCGGCTTCTCGGCCTTCCTGTTCGCCTACTCGATACCGATCGCCCTGGCGGCGCTGATCGCGGGACGCCGCGCGCTCATCGCGAGCGCCGCCGCGAGCATCGCCATAGTGGTGATCGTTCACCTGCTGGAGCGGGCCGGCGTGCCCTGGATCGCCAGCGATATCGACATCCCGATGCCAGGCACCACGGTGATCTCCTTCGCGCTCATCACTGCTTTCCTGACCCTGGTGCTGGCGCGGTTCGGCGTAGAGCTCAGGAGCGCCCACGAGGCGAGCCTGACCCGGGAGGCGGAACTGGGCGGCCTCGTGGAGCAGCTCGAGACCGAGATCGAGGAGCGAAGGCAGGCAGAGTTCGAGCGGGAGAGGGCCGAACGTGAGCGGGAGCTGCTCTACGAACTGGAACGAGACGCCCGCAGGCGCGCGGAGTCGTCCAGCGCCAGACTCTCCTTCCTCGCCGAGGCCAGTCACCTCCTCGCCACGACACTCGACGTCGGCGAGACGCTCCGCCGCCTCACCGACCTCGTCGTTCCTCGCTGGGCCGACTGGTGTGCGGTCGACCTGGTGGACGAGGAGGGAACGCTGCGGCTCTTCACCGTCGCGCATCAGGACGAGCAGAGAGGCGCATGGGCTATGGAGATGGGACGCCGCTACAGGCCGCGCGAGGGCCCACTGAGCCCTTCGACGGCGGTCACGACGGGGAAGACCCAGTACCTGCGTCAGGTGACGGACAACGACCTGACGGCTGCCGCTCGCAACGAGGAGCACCTGGCGGTGCTGCCCGAAATCGGGTACAAGTCGTCCGTCATAGTGCCGTTCGTCGTCCGCGGCACGGCGATCGGGTCGCTCACCCTGGTGTCCCATGATGAAGATCGACTCTATACGAAGGACGACGTGGTGTTCTTCGAGGAGTTGGCGGCGAGGGCCGCCATCGCCGTCGACAACTCGCGGTTGTACCAGCAGACGAGGCGGCTGAACCGGGAGCTCGAGGTGCGAGTGGAGCAGCGTACCCGGGAGTTGCGCAACGCCTTGAGCGAGCTCGAGTCGTTCGCCTACAGCGTCTCGCACGACCTTCGCACTCCGCTACGCGGCATAGACGGCTTCAGTCAGACTCTGCTCGAAGACTACAGCGACGACCTCGACGAGGCCGGCGTAGACAGCCTCCGGCGGATCCGCCGCGCCGCCTCGAAGATGGGCCAGCTCATCGACGCCCTCCTCACCCTCTCCAGCCTCTCGCGCGCGGACCTCGAGATCGAGGAAGTGGACCTGAGCCAGATGGCCCGCGACCTGAGCGACGACCTCCACCAGGGCGACCCCCATCGCGATGTCGAAGTGATGATCGAGCCCGACATGAGGGTGCGCGGCGACCGCGAGCTGCTGGAGCTAGCCCTCTCGTCGTTGTTGGCGAACGCCTGGAAGTTCTCGCGGGTGAGGGAGCGGGCCCGCATAGAGATCGGCAGCGAGCGGATCGATGGCGAAACGGTGTTCTTCGTTCGCGACAACGGAGTCGGATTCGATATGGCCTACTACGACAAACTGTTCGCCCCCTTCCAACGCCTGCATGCGCAGCAGTTCGAAGGCACGGGGATAGGTCTGGCGGTGGCGCAGCGCGTACTCATGAGGCACGGCGGACGCTGCTGGGCAGTGTCCGAAGTGGACCGGGGCGCCACTTTCTACTTCTCGGTCGCGATCTGACCCAGCTCCGCTGGGAGCGCGCCGTTCCGGGGAGCCAAGGCTGTCCGTGACCGCCGCTCCGGATCCGCGGTCCGGAGCCCCCTAGGGCCAGCTGTCATCGTCACAGACTCTCATAAGGTTCTAGGACGACCAAAGTAATCTGGATTACGGTAGCCAGTCGGAGGCAGACGACGGAATTCACAGCCTGGGCGGTCGTGTACGACTCGGCACGCGGGCCTGGGAAGGAGTCGAATGGGGGACCCATACCTTTTGCTCATCGAAGAGAACCCCGATGACGTCTACCTGACGCTTCGCGAGTTGAGACGATATGGAGCGCACACGCGAGTACAGGTGATAACCGACAGCGCAACCGCTCTCGAACATCTCCTGGAGGCGGAGGAGCTGCCGTCGGCTCTGCTCCTGGGCCTCAAGTTCGTACGCCTCTCGGGCGTGGAACTGCTCGCCGAGCTCCGTTCGCACGAGCGGACGCGGGACCTCCCGGTGGTGCTCCTCACCGCCGGCCAGGAGGAGCGGGAGCGCGTGGGGCGCGAGGTGAACTACGCCAAGCCGGTGGCCTGCCTCGACAAACCGCTCCGTTTCGGGTTGCTCGCATCCGTGCTGGGCAACCTCGGAGTAGCCGCCACAGCCGCAGTGGCCTGAAGAGGCTCGGCCGCACGACGCCGGTCCGAGCGTGGGCCGGCCCTCAAGCGCCTCGCCTCCTCCCGACTCGCTCAGGACGTTCGCCTACGGTCACGACCTCGGGAGAACCTTAGCCTTGACGCCAGGGAGGCGACATGGCACGGCTCAGAACGGACCGGGCGGGTGTGGCGGTACGAGTTCCCACGGAACGGGGAGAGGGTATGGGGCAGAGGCTTCGCTCGCGCTCCGAGCGGCTCCTGGAACGAACCGGGCGAACCGGTCTCGGGGTGGGGCGCTCCCTCCACGAGCAGGTGCTGGCCGGGGGCGAGGCGACCAGGAACGCCGCCGACCTGCTGCACGGCACCTGGTTGGGCCATCCGCTCCACCCCGTACTCACCGACCTCACCATCGGGGCCTGGACCTTCGGGGCTATCTTCGACGGCATCGGGGCGATCACGGGCGACCGCGCGACCCAGAGAACGGCCGATCAACTTACCGCGATCGGAACCGCTTCGGCTCTGCCGACTGCACTGGCCGGCATCACCGACTACTCGACCCTCCCCAAGGGCTCGGCCAGTACCGGTACCAGCCACGCCCTGCTGAACGCGGCTTCACTCGTGTTCTACGGACTGTCGCTACTCGACCGCCGGCGCGGCCGCCGCGGCCGAGGACTCATGCTCGCTGCGGCCGGCCTGGCGGCCAACACCTACTCCGCCTGGTTGGGCGGTCATCTCGTTTACCGGGAGAGGGTCGGGGTCGACCACAGCGAGCGGTTCAGCGGCCCGCGCGAGTGGACGGACGTACTGGGCGCTCAGGAGCTGCCGGTCGGTCGCGCCAAACGGGTGGAGTACGAGGGGAAGGCGATCATGCTCTACCGGGACGCGGATGAGGTCTACGCTATCGGCGCCGTGTGCAGTCACGCCGGCGGGCCGCTCGAGGAGGGCGCCGTCAGGGGCTGTTATGTGGAGTGTCCCTGGCATCAGTCGGTGTTCGACCTGCGCGACGGCTCGATCCGCCACGGTCCGGCGACGGCTTGCCAACCCGCTTTCGACGCACGGCTGCGCGAGGGCCGCGTCGAGGTGCGCCTGGCCGAAAAGCAACGGCGCGAAAGCTGAGGGCCCTCGGTGAAACCTCGGGACCTCGTCCGGTGTTCCTCGCCCTGGCCGGTATCGTAAGATCCCCTACTTCTGATTCAGCTACGCGCCGAACGTCCTGAACGCCTACACCACTCTTCTGTCCTACAAGTCCTGAACGCTTACATCTCCTTGCGAAGACCGGGTTGCTCGGCTATAATCTTCTTTCTGGCGGCAGCGAGCCTGCCGGTGCACCCTGGTCACAACGGCCCTGGCGATGCAGGCGGGCGAGCTCACGGGAACCCTTCGAAGGCGTGCCCGTGCGAAGCTGAACGAGCTGGCACGGCTCTTGGAGGAGTAGAGAATGTTCGCGATTGTCAAGTCGGGCGGAAAACAGTACCGCGTAAGCGAAGGCGATGTCCTCAGGCTGGAGGGCCTGCAGGGCGAGCCGGGCGATGTCGTAGAGCTGCCGGTCCTGCTCAGCGGCGGCGACGAGGTCAAGGTAGGTACTCCGCTCGTCGACGGGGCCAAGGTGAAGGCCGAGATCATCAGCCACGGCCGGGGGCCCAAACTGCACGTCTACAAGTTCAAGGCGAAGGCGAACTACCGGCGCAAGACCGGTCACCGCCAGCCTTACACCGAAGTCCGCATCACCGGTCTCGAAGGCTAGCGCCGGTAGGGCGAGGAGAGAGCCATGGCACACAAGAAGGGCGTAGGTAGCTCCAAGAACGGACGTGACAGCGAGTCGAAGCGCTTGGGAGTGAAGCGTTTCGACGGCGAGAACGTCGCCGCGGGGAACATCCTCGTTCGCCAGCGCGGCACCCGGTTCCACCCCGGCAGGAACGTCGGACTGGGCAAGGATTTCACGCTCTTCGCGCTCAAGGACGGCGTGGTGCGATTCCGCAACCGCGGCGCCAAGGGGCGTTTCGTGAGCATCGAAACCGAGGTCGGCGAGGCGATAGCAGCCGACTAGCGGGGATCGCGGGGAGCCCCTGCGTGCCCCCGGCGGAACTTCCGAACGTTCGACGCGGCTCCCCGGAGCCGCGTTCGTCTTGACCGGCAGCGGGGTCGTCGTTGGAGAGGTGGACGAAGCCGAGTGGCATTCAGAGACACGCTCGACATAACCGTGCAGGGCGGCAAGGGTGGAGACGGCGGCCTCTCCTTCCTGCGGCTCAAGTACATGCCCAAAGGCGGTCCCGACGGTGGCCACGGGGGCGACGGCGGTAGCGTCTATCTCGAGGCTGTCGACGACGTCTCCTCGCTCGACCGGCTCCAGGGCCACGGCACCTTCAGGGCAGGGACGGGGATGCAGGGGGAGGGGCGTAACAAGGCGGGCCTGAGCGGGGATGACCTGGTCTTGCAGGTGCCGGTCGGAACGACCGTGACCGACCTCGACAGCGGTGAGCTGGTGGCCGATCTCGTCGAGGAAGGACAGCGGGCGCTGGTGGCTCAGGGCGGTGAAGGAGGGCGCGGCAACGCCTCGTTCGCCACCTCGCGCCGGCAAGCGCCCCGGTTCCACGAGTACGGCACTCCCGGCGAGAAGCGGAGGCTGCGACTGGAGCTGCGCACGATAGCAGATGCAGGCCTCGTAGGATACCCGAACGCCGGCAAGTCGAGCCTGCTGGCAGCCCTCTCCAACGCCCGTCCTGCGATCGCGTCCTATCCGTTCACCACCCTCTCTCCCAACCTTGGCGTGGTGGAGCGCGGCACCGAGCGGCTGACGATGGCCGACATCCCGGGGATAATCGAGGACGCCCACAAGGGGAAGGGCCTTGGACTCGAGTTCCTCAGGCACATCTCCCGCACTCGGCTGCTGGTCTTCGTCCTCGACATTGCGGAGGAGCCGCCGGAGCAGTTCGAGTCGCTGCGGCACGAGCTCCGTGAATACGACCCCTCGCTGCTGGACCTGCCCGCCCTGATCGTCCTGAACAAGGTGGACCTGGCGGAACCGGAGGAGGTCGCTCAGAAGGAGCGGGAGCTCACCGGCTTCGGGCTGCCGGTGCTCGCGGTATCGGCCGAGCGCGGCGATGGACTGGGCGCCCTTCGCGACACCCTTTTCGCCCTGCTGCCCGAACGCCCTCGGCTGGAGCCCAAGGAGCGAGGCCCGAAAACTGTGCGAGCAGAGCCGCTCCAAGTCCGTCGCGACATGTCGGGTAGCGGTTGGATCGTGACTGGGCCGGCGCTCGAGGAGATAGTCTCCCGTTTCGACCCGGCGAACAGTCAGGCGGTCGCCTACCTCCAGCACCACTTCAACGCCCTCGGCGTCAACAAGCTGCTCGCGAGAGCGGGTGCGCGCGACGGCGAGGAGGTCCGGATCGGCGGCGCGGTGTTCGAATACTTCGACGAGTCCCGGTCGCCTCACCGTGACGGCGACGACGAAGACGTCGACGCGGGAAACTCCGAGCGGATCGACGAGATGGCGGGCGACGATCGATCGGCCTGAACGACGACCCGACCCAGCAGTTCATCCCTTCACAAATGCCTAACTTCGGGAATGGGAAGCACTCCGGCGTGCTAACTTGTAACCAGTGGCCGGCAACGCCTGTCACCTAATCGGTGATTTCGACGGCTGGTCGCGGCGGCTCGCCGTGGTTCAATGCCAGCGGATGCCGATGCGTCGGCCAGGTGCCACGGGGGTGTTGGTGAGTGTTATCGGCGGCAGGAAAGTCGGCCGCTTTAAAGACGGGCAGTGGGGGCGCGCTCGGGATCGTTTCCCTAGCGTGCGATGGGCCGAGTCTTTCGATCGGGCGCTTGGAGAGTAACTTTGCAGGAAGCAATATGTTCGGCAGGCAATTCACATGAACGCCCGGGTGTCTCACGC
This sequence comes from Trueperaceae bacterium, assembly GCA_036381595.1. Lineage (NCBI taxonomy): Bacteria > Thermotogati > Deinococcota > Deinococci > Trueperales > Trueperaceae > Trueperaceae bacterium. Next base: position 127,684 of record DASVCN010000040.1, read on the forward strand.
TACCGCCATCGGGTAGCGCGGCTGGTGACGCCGAGCCGGTTTCAGCACATCCTCCGAGTGGCTCACCTGGCAGAGGCGATCGCGGTGGGCAATTCGTTCACTGCGTACGAGCGTCAGGCAACCCTCCTCGCTGGAGTACTCCATGACGCTGCCAGGGATCTGCCGGCGGAGGAACTGTTCGCCCTTGCGCCACCACGGGATGAACTGGAACGGGCCCACCCGCTCTCGGTCCACGGCCGGGCGGGCCGGCGGCTGGCCGAGAAGTGGGGAGTGACCGACGAAAGGGTGCTCGGCGCCATCACCGGACACGTGTTCGGGGTGGGTCTCGACGACCGCGTGGGGATGGCGGTCTACGTCGCCGACGTATCCGAACCGGGACGAGGCGTCAACGACGACATCCGAGAGCTCGCCATCTGCAACCTGGAAGCGGCCTACCGCATGGCCGTGGACTCCAAGGTCCGGTACCTCCAGGCGCACGGCAAGGCGGTACACCCCGAGACCCTGAAGGTGTATGAAGCGATTCATAACGCCTGACCTCGTCACCCCCAACAACGCACGCTGGCTGCAACTGCTGGGCCTGATCATCGCGATAGTCGGTCTCGCCGGCTTCTGGCTCACCCGCGACGTCGACAAGGTGGAGCTGACGGCAGCCCAGGAGGCCCTGGTGAACCCCACCGGGGAGGAGTTCCACGTCAGCTTCCTGGTGGCCGGACGCGACTACGACTGGAGCGTTCCGGCGAGCCCCTGCGAGTTCGTCGACGGGGTCTGCGTGGGACGCGAGCGGATAGGCACCTTCCACCTGGGCGAACGCACCGACACCATCCTCTACGTCACCCTCTCCGGAAACGACATCACGCTTATCGCCATACCCCGCGACATCTGGCTGGCCCAATGGCAGGCGAAGATCAACGCCATGTACCACTACCAGGGCGCCGAAGGCCTGGAGAGGTCGGTCGAGGAGGTCATCGGCCTCCCTATCGACTATTACGCGATCATCAACATCGACATCTTCAAGGACATGGTCGATGCTGTCGGCGGAGTCGACCTGAACATCCCCTACGACATGTACTACGTCGACAACGCAGCCGGGCTGGTCATCGACTTCGACGAGGGGCCGGCGCACCTCGACGGCGAGGCCGCAGCCGAGTTCGTCCGCTATCGGAACACGACACGCGCCGACATCGCCCGCATCGACAACGTGAAGCGGCTCGCTTACGCACTGCTCAACCGTGTCAAGGAGCTGAACATCCGCGCTGTGGGAACCGTCCCTGCGCTCGTCGATACCTTCATGAGCGACGTCGAGACCAACGCCAGTCCCGCGCTCGTGCGAAGCATCCTGCCCCGTATCGCCAACCTCGAGATCGCCAAGACCGCCACCCTGCCCACCAGCGAGGCGCAACTGGAGGACGGCAAGTGGGTCCTCGAGTACGACCCGAAGGAGATCGAACGGTTCCTCGCCGACACCTTCGGCGGGCAGGCTCGAACGTTCGCCCAAGCGCCCGAGGCTACTCTGCTGATCACCAACCGCAGCGGTATCGAAGGACTGGGGGAGTGGTACCGCGATAGGCTGGTGGCCCTCGGCATACCGGAAGAGCACATCATCACCCGCACCGCCTCGTTCGACCCCGGTCCCTCCCGGATCCAGGTGACCCGCTCCCATTGGCAGGAGGCGGACTTCTACACCAACCTGCTTCGCATCGGCAAGCAGCAGATGGACCGCTTGCCGGTGGTGGACAGGCTCCAGGCAGACCTGGAGTTCGTACTTGGTCAGGATGCCGCACTGGTACCCGACCGAACAGGCGCGGCCACTTACGCAGGAGCGCCCAGGGAGTAGATTTGAACGAGAGCAAGAAAGTTCCGGACGAGGTCCAGCTCATAGTCGACGCACTCGATGACAGACGCGCGAAAGACATCACCGTCATGGACCTCCGGGAGGTTTCAGAGAGCCTCGACTACTTCATCGTCGCCACTGGCGAGTCGACCCTTCAGCTGAAGGCGCTCGAGGACAACGTGCGCAGCAGGTTGAAGGACGAGGGCATACTGCCCCGCGGGGTCGAGGGGCCCTCCAACCGCTGGATCCTGCTCGACTACGGGCACGTCGTAGCTCACATCATGAGTCCGGACGCTCGCTCCTTCTACGACCTCGAGGGCCTCTGGGCCGACGCCAACCGCCTCGAGGTCGTCCCCCACTGAACCGTTGCGCCACTGGGCCGAGGAGTTGGCCAGGGAGTACCTGAGCGCCCGAGGCTACGAGCTGCTGGCCGAGAACTATCCGGTACGAGGTGGCGAGATCGACCTGATCATGCGCCACGGCGAGGAGATCGTGTTCATAGAGGTGAGGCAGCGCAGGAACTCGGACTTCGGCTCACCAGCCGAGTCGCTCGACCCGCGGAAGCTGGCGCGGTTGAGGCGAGCGGCGCGGATCTACCTGGCGAGGACGTTCGGCCGCGACGATCTGCCTGTGCGCATGGACGCCGTCCTCGTGCTGGGGGATCGTGACGACAACCGGGTCGAACATCTCGTGGGCATCGGCTGAGCGGTCGCGGGCGATGCTGCGCTGGTTGCTCCTGCTGGTGTTGCTGGCGGGCTGCGCGCCGGCGGCGGCAGGGAAGGGCGAGAGCACGGTGGCGCTGAGTGGTCCGAGGAGCACCGAGGAGGTAAGGCGGTCTTATCTTGCGCATTGGCGTCAGTCGGATGGGAACGGCCTCGAGCGCTTCGCCAGCACCGTGCAACTGGTGGTGGACACCCGGGCCGCGATGTCGTTCGTGAGCCGTGACGAGGCAGTGAGGGCCGTTCTCGACGATCTGGTGGATCTGTTCGTTGGCCCGGAGTACGTAGTGGAGAAGACCATCGCCATGTCCTCCGCGCCGCTGCTGGGTGAGGACGCCATAACCGAGGAGGAGGGTGACCTGAGCGGCTTCGCGCCCAGGTTCCAGGCGGGCGAAGGCCGCTTCCGCCACTTCGCCCTCAACGCAGCAGCCTCCTACTCGGTGCCCGAAACGCTCGTCGCGCTCGCCGCTCTCCTGCGCGGAGGAGACCTGGCTAGCGGTTCGAACGGGAGGTCGGGCGACAGCGCTGCCGACGTCGCCACGAACCGTATCGGCAGGGAGTTCACCAGGTTGCTGCGGAAACGCCCCCTGGGCGAACTCACGGGCGGTAAGGTTCACGACTGGATCGTCGAACGTTTCAGCCTCTGAGCGTGCTGGCGGGAGTCACGCGCCGAGAACACGCCTACCTATAATGAGGGCGTGCGCGTGAAGATCTGCGGGATCACCCGGCCGGCCGATGCGGTGGCCGCCGAAGCCGCTGGGGCGGATGCGATCGGCCTGATGTTCGTGGCCGAGTCGCCGCGAGTCATCGGCATGGCCCTTGCTCGAGAGATCTCGGCGGCGGTAGGGCCGCTCCTCACGAGGGTCGGGGTCTTCCGTGACGCGCCCCTGGAACAGGTACTCGAGGTCGCTGCTGAGCTGCGACTCGGTGCCGTGCAGCTACACGGCAGCGAGCCTCCGGAGTACGTCGAACGTGTCCGGCAAGACCTGCCGGTCATCAACGCGGTCTCCTACAGAGGGCAAACCAGGACTCTCCTGGAAGGCGAGCCGGGCGACGCGCTGCTGGTCGACGGGCTCAGCCCAGGAAGCGGAAAACAGTTCGACTGGTCCGCTTCGGGCGAGCTGTGCGGGGTACCGCGGCTGATACTGGCGGGCGGCCTGACACCGGAGAACGTGGCCGATGGCGTGCGCAGGTTCCAGCCCTACGGCGTCGACGTCTCCTCCGGGGTGGAGGAGAGCGCAGGGGTGAAGGACCACTCGTTGATGAGTGCTTTCGTCACTCGAGCCCGCGAAGCCTCTAGAGGGACCACCCGGTGATCCGGACTCGGCTGGGTGGAACGGGTGCGACTTCGCGTAAGAACCGTTCCCGAGAAGAATACTCGCTTTTTCCACAGTTATCCACAAGGGGTCGGCAGCCTGTGGAAAAGCGCGAAAGAAGCGTCCAGCACAAGTCGGAAAACGTGAGCGCCGTCCAGGACGGGAAAAATCGGCCTTTCGCTGCTCAGAGAGCTCTAACAGAAACCTCATGTCCTTGTCAAGAGGTTGACTTATCCACAAGCGTTCGCTACGGCTGTGAACTTCCCCCGAGAGGCGGGCCCGTAGCGCGGGACCGGCCAGCGGGCAGGGATACGACGGCCGGTCCGACCGGTTCGCCACACGAGCGGAGGTAACGATATGAAGACGGCAAGCATAGGCGAAGCGCGGCGGTTCTCACTGGAAGGCGTAGAGAAGGTCGGACTGCTCGATGCCGGAGATCTCCAGGTGTCTCTGCTCTGCTTCGAAGCCGGTCAGCGGGACGAAGAGCTCGTTCATCACGCCGGCTCGGTCTATCAGGTGCTCGAAGGGGAAGCGCTGGTGAACGCCGACGGTGACCGTGAGCGGCTGGGCAAAGGGAAGGTGCTGGCCGTTGGGGCCGGCGTGCCACACGTGCTGGAGAACGCCGGAGGAGGACTTCTCGTCGTCCTCGTGACCCGAGCCCGCTGATGGCTGGCGGCAAGAAGGGCAGCGGCAGCCCACCGACTCTCGACTCCGAGCTCAGCCTCGAGGACCGCCGCCGGCAACCGTTCGCCGGCAACCGCAAGGAGTGGCACGACCTGATCGCCATGATCCGCGACGATCGGGCGGCCATCGAGCAGGGCGGAGGGGAGCGAGCGCAAAAGCGCCAGCACGACAAGGGACGGCTCACGGTCCGCGAGCGGGTCGCGCTGCTGCTCGACGAGGGAGCGAAGTTCGACGAACTGATGACCTTCGCCGGCTGGCAGATGTACGCCGAGGAGGGAGGCGCTCCCTCTGGCGGCGTGGTGACCGGCATCGGTCCGATCCATGGCCGCGACTGGCTGATCATCGCGAACGACGCCACGGTCAAGGCGGGCGCCTTCTTCCCCATCACGGCGAAAAAGGTGATCCGGGCCCAGACGATCGCGCAGGAGAACCGGCTCCCGGTGATATACCTGGTCGACTCCGCCGGCGTCTATCTGCCCATGCAGGACGAGATCTTCCCGGACCAGGACGATTTCGGCCGCGTCTTCTACCTCAACGCCCGGATGAGCGCCGCCGGCATCCCCCAGATGGCCGCGATAATGGGCAACTGCGTAGCCGGAGGCGCCTATCTTCCGGTCATGTGCGACACCTTGCTGATGACGGAAGGCTCGGGCCTCTACCTGGCAGGGCCTGCTCTGGTGAAGGCCGCCATCGGCCAGGAGGTCGGCAGCGAGGAGCTGGGTGGGGCCGCGATGCATGCCGAGGTCTCGGGCACGGTCGACTACCGAGAGCCGGACGATCAGGCGGCGATAGAGCGGTTGCGTCGGTTGGCCAAGAACTACGCCGCTCAGGAGGTCGCCGGCTGGGCCAGGGACAGGCAGGAGGCGGTCGAACCGGCCGAGAAGCCCGACGACCTCCTCGGACTGGTACCCGCCGAAGGGGGCAGCAAGCCGTACGAAGTTCGCGAGGTCATCGCCAGGCTCGTCGACCGTTCAGAGTTCGACGAGTACAAGGCCGACTACGGCAAGACTATGGTTTGCGGCCAGGCACGGCTGGGCGGCTACCCGCTGGGCATCGTGGCCAACCAGCGCAAGGTGGTGAAGTCGCGTGGCCGGCTGGAGGTGGGCGGTGTGATCTACGCCGAGGCCGCCGACAAGGCCGCCCGCTTCATCCTCAACTGCAACCAGAGCGGCATCCCCATCCTCTTCATCCACGACGTGAGCGGTTTCATGGTCGGCCGTGAGAGCGAGGAGCAGGGGATCATCCGGCGAGGAGCCAAGCTGGTGAACGCGGTCAGCAATTCGGTCGTGCCCCGTATCTCCCTCATCATCGGCGGCTCGTACGGCGCGGGACACTACGCGATGAGCGGGCGGGCCTACGCTCCCCGGTTCCAGTTCGCCTGGCCCAGCGCGCGCTATGGCGTGATGGGCGGTCAACAGGCGGCGAAGACGATCCTCGACATCCAGGCGGCTCAACTGAAGCGGCGTGGCGAAGAGGTCGATCAGGAGACGCTCGACTCGCTCTACCGGAGGATCCGGGAGGATTACGACGAGGCGCTGGACGTGCGCTACGGCGCCGCCCGGTTGTGGCTGGACGAGGTGATCCTGCCGTCCGAGACCCGCTACCGTCTCATCAGAGCGTTGGAGGCTTGCGCTCAGAATCCCGAGATGGAGGAGCTCAAGCTGGGGGTATTCCAGGTCTGATGCGCTCCCGTCCCTGGATGGTTCCTTGAGCCTGAGCTTCCTGGCGCCGCAGTTCCTCTGGGCGCTGCTCGCCCTGCCGCTGATCGTGGTGCTGCATTTCCTGCGAACCCGACGGCGGCCACGGGTGGTCTCGGCCCTCTTCCTCTGGCGCCGGGCCCGCCAGGCGGCCGAGAGCCGGCGGCGCTTCTCCCCGACCTGGCTGCTCTTGCTGCAGCTGCTGTTCGCCACGATGGCAGCCCTCGCGCTCGCCCGTCCGGCGATCTCACTACAGGGACCGCCCGACCGGGTGCTGGTGATCGACGCTTCGGCGAGCATGATGGCGCTTGACGACCGTGGCGTGCGCCTCGAACGTGCGGTACGGGAGGCCGAGGAGCTTCTCGCCGGCGGGAGCAGGGTGGCCCTCGTGCGGGCCGGACTGGAGGCGCGCGTCCTCGCCCCGCTCGACAGCGATCGTGCCCAGTTGCGGGAGGCGCTGCGGACGTTGCGAGCAGGCGACCGCAGCGCCGATCTGGCACGGGCGCTCGAGCTGGCGGGATCCCTGCTGCCTGCCGGCGAGGTACACCTCTTCAGCGACGGCCCGGTACCGGCAGGGGAGTTCTTCCTCCATCCAGTCGCAGGCGAGGCGCTCAACTACGGCGTCACCACCTTCGATGTCGGCATCGGTCAGGCCTATGTGGCCGTCACCTCGAGCGACCCGAGGCCGCAACAGCTGCAGCTGGAGCTCCTCCGCGACGGCGAGCTGCTGGCAGCGACCGAGATACTCGTACCAGGCTCGGGGCAGGGTAACGCCACTCTGCCCCTCGGAACCGAAGCGGGTCTGCTCGAGGCCCGACTGCGGGTGCCCGAGTGGGACGCTCTGCCGCTCGACGACGCCGCGTACGCTGGGAAGAGGGCCCTGCGGGTGGTCGTGGAGGAGGATTCGGGCCCGGTACTCCGCGCCCTCGACGCGCTGCCGGGGACCGAAGCGCGCGTCTCGCCGTCGCCGGCCCAGGTCCCGGCGGACGTCAGGGTCACCTTCGGGCCCCTCCCCGATCCGCTCCCTACCGGTAATGTCCTCTCGTTCGCCGCTCCGGCTGAGCAACCCGAGTACCGAACTGTACGGGACTGGGCGCAGGCCGACGAACTCTTCAGATTCGTCGACCTGCGGGAAACCGTCGTGGGCCTCGCGCCCGAGATGCGGCCGCCGGTCGAGGAGGGTTGGGAGACGCTGGCGAGGGCGGCCGACCTCACCCCCGTTATCAGCCGCTTCCGCGACACGGAGCGCACGATCGTCAGGGTCGCCTTCCACCCCTCCCAGACCGACATGGTCCTCCGGCCCGCCTTCCCCGCGTTCGTGGCTAACGTGATGACCTCGTTCCGGGGCCAGGCGAGCCTGCCGCTCGGTTCGTCTCTGCCCGAAGGGTCGACGCTGGACGGCCGCGAGGTCGAAGTGGCTCTCGAGCCAGGGATCTACGAGACTCCCGCCGGACCGGTTGCAGCGAGCCTCCTCTCTGCCGCCGAGACCTCTCTGCCAGCTGCGGCTGCGGCCGCTCCAGACAACAGGAGCGGAACGACATCAGCCGACCTGGTGGAGACGAGCCGCGGACTCTGGTTGGCGCTGGTGATCGTCGCCTCGACGCTGCTGCTCCTGGAGTGGATCGGCTGGTCGAGAGGAGGGGTGGGCTGGGTACGTGGAGGTTGAGCCCACAGCTCCTTCGCGTCGAGTAGGTGGCTTCACTCCGACGCGGCCGGGCGGTTGATAGTCTGACGGCGGAGGGAGCCCCCCTGTGGTCCGCACTGATTTCAGCCTGCCAGTAGTCGTGATCTTCCTGCTCGGTGCGGGACTGCTCACCCTCAGCTCGGCTGCGCCTTCGAACGAGTTCATGCGCCAGCTGATGTTCCTGTGCGTCGGTGTAGTGGGTTGCGGCTTCCTCCTCTGGCTCGGACGTCACCGGGTCCTCCGCTTCGCCTACCCGATCTACTGGCTCACGATCTTCCTGCTTCTGCTCACCCGCCTCGTAGGGACCGAGGTAAACGGAGCCAAGTCGTGGCTCTATATCGGCCCGTTGCCGGGCTTCCAGCCGTCGGAACTGGCGAAACTGGCCCTTATCATGGTCCTGGCCGTGAGTCTTCACGAGCGACCCATCCGCAGCCCGGTGTCGTACGTCAGGCCCGTCCTGATCCTCCTGTTGCCGCTCGCCTTCGTGCTGACGGAGCCCGACCTGGGGAGCGCCCTGGTGTTGGCTGCCATCGGCGGAGGGCTTCTGCTCATGCGCGGCATCCCCTGGAAGCATCTGGTCGTATTCGCGCTCCTTTTCGCGGTAGCCGTGCCCACGGTTCTGCTGCCCAACCTTCAGCCCCACCAGAGGGCGCGCCTGGTGTCGTTCCTCAATCCCGAAGCCGACCCGATGGGAAGCGGCTACCAGGTCATCCAGTCGACGATAGCGGTGGGCTCGGGCGGCTTGTTCGGCAAGGGGTACGAGCAGGGGACCCAGTCGCAGTTGGGCTTCATCCCCTACCGCCATACCGACTTCATCTTCCCGGTGCTCGCCGAGGAGGGAGGCTTCGTGGGCGCGGCGCTCCTGCTGCTCCTCTACGGCCTGCTCTTCTGGCGGCTGGTGGCGATGGCTGCCGAGTGTCCCTTCGAACGCGACCAGTTCCTGATAGTCGGGGTCGTGCTGCTGATCGGGTTCCAGGTCGTGGTGAACATAGGGGTCACCCTCGGCCTGGCGCCGGTTACCGGCATAACGCTGCCCCTCGTCTCCTATGGCGGTACCAGCCTCATCTCGACGCTGCTCGCCCTGACCTTGGCGTTCGTAGCGCACCGAGATCGATACGGCGACTGGTAGGCGACTTCTCCGCCACCCGAGTCGATCCCGACTTGCCGTCCAGAAATCGCCCTGCCTCACGGCTTTCAACGAGTCGCCTGCTAAAGTGACGGAGATGAGGTTCAAGGGAGTTCTGATCACGCTCGTGGCAGTGTTGGGCCTGCTCTTCGCCCTGCTGAACTGGGAACTGCTCTTCCAACCAACGCCCGTCAACCTGCTTCTCGGCACCGTCGAGATGCCGCTCGGCTTCTCGCTGCTTCTGTTCGCCCTGGCCGTGAGCCTGCTCTTCTTCCTGGCCGCCCTGTGGGAGAGGGCTCGGCAGCTTCAGCAGGTCACTCACCAGGAGCGCGTGATCGAGAATCTTCAAGCGAGGCTGGAGAGAAAGCGAACCGAGGACATCGAGGCGCTCGACTCCTCTCTGCGCGACCGGATAGACACGATCAGGCAGCAGATCGAGACCGACACCGGGCGGGTCGAGGCGAACCTCAAGGAGACGCTGGGCGACCTCGAGGGGCGGTTGGGCGAACGGATGGACATGGTCCAGGAGCGGGTCGTCCTCGTTCGCAACGAACTGGCTGCCGACATAGGCGAACTCGAGGACAGGATGCAGAGGGAACGGGTGCAGCCCAACCGGGACGGCGCCTGAGGGCGAACGTACGGGTACACTCTGCCCGACTACCGCCTGCAGCCGTGAGGCCTGATAATTTGGGAACATGAGCGGAAATCTGGACAAGGAGAGCCTGAGGGAACAGATCCTCGAGGCGCTCAAGGTCGTCAAGGACCCTGAGATCCCCGTGAACGTCGTCGACCTCGGCCTCATATACGACGTGCGTATCGACGACGAAGGCGCGGTGGACATCGACATGACCCTCACCAGCATGGGCTGCCCCGTCCAGGACATGATCGAGGCGGACGCCGAGCTCGCGGCGATGAAGGTCGAGGGCGTGCGGCGGGTGAACGTCGAGTTCGTCTGGTCGCCCCCCTGGTCGCCTCAGAAGATGTCCGACGACGGCAAGAAGCAGATGAGGATGTTCGGCTTCAACATCTGACCGGGTCCGCTGTTCGCACGACCCGGTTCGCTTCGCTGCTCGCCAGCCGCGAGGCGTGCCCGCGCTCCATCGGCTAACGGGGCCGCGGATCGAAAACTTACCCCGAACCGCCAAAGTATGACAGGTAAGCTGAGCGCGATGTTCTTCCGCTTCTGGCGCCGCCGCAAACCCCTCGAGAAGCGTTGGCTCGAACTGGCCAAGGGCCTCGGCCTGGGCCGCGCCGACGACGGGGAGATACTGCTGCAAGAACTTCTCGACCTGCCGGCGGGCGCGAAGCTGGGACCGGTGCTCGAGTCAGCCGGGGCCCCCACGGTCCGCGCTTACCTCTTCTATTACATCCGACCGACGAACGAACGTAGCAGGCAACTCCCATGCGTCACGGGATGCCTCCTCGTCTCGCAGGAGAAGTTCTCGCCGGTGTCGTGGCGTGCGGTACGCAAGGTCCACAACGTCATCTCGTCACTCCAGGCGAGCGCGACGGGCGGGCAGATCGTCCTCGCTCCCGACGACGCTGAGTTCAACGAGACGGTGACGGTGGTGGCTCGCGAAGAGCAGGCGGTCGTCGGCTTACTCGGTCCCGCCGTGCGCCGGGTGCTCGAGAGGATCGTGGGCAGGGTCGAAGCGCCCCCTTTGCTCACCGTGGCCGAGGAACGGATCCTGCTGACCGCACCGGGACAGGAAGTCGAACTCGACGCGGCAGAATTCATCCTGAGCGACGTCCTGAGCCTCTACGCGGCGCTCACGGCTCAGTCGCGGTGATAGGGGTGACCTGCCCTTATCGTTTCTGCCCGGTAGAGCTGCTCGAGGAGCACCAGGCGGGCCAGTTCGTGGGGCATGGTCAGAGGGGAGAGACTCCACGTTTCCTGCGCGGCTTCTCTCACCCGACGGTGAAGACCATCGGCGCCACCAACGACGACCGTCATGCTGCTCTCGCCGGCGATCTCCAGATCGCTCAGTCGGCCGGCCAACTCTCGGCTGGTGAAGCCTCTGCCCCGTTCGTCGAGGGCGATCAGCCTGCCTTCGACCGCCTGGAGGAGCGAATCCGCTTCGGCGCGGCGGACCTGCTCGGCAGCGGCGCCGCGACCTTCCTTCACCTCTACCACTTCCGCCCGGCCGAACGCCTGCAGCCTCTTCAGGTAGAAGTCGCAGGCGCTCGCGTAGAAGCCTCTACGCAATTTGCCGACGGCCGCTATCCGGTAGCGCACTCAGTTCTCGTCGCCGACAGGTTCTGCATTCTGTTTGGGTTTCGCCTTGACCGGAACGTCCTCCAGGTCCAACTTGCCCAACAGCTCCCTCTGCCGGCTCGCCCGCAAGCCGCTCTCTTGCAGCGCTTTGGCTAGCTTCTCCTTGTCTATCGCCCCGCGCACCAGCTCGAGCTCACCTCTCGACAACGAACGGCCGTGGAGGATGTGTTCCTCGAACGCTTCGTAAGCCCGGGGCGCTACCGCCCGGGCGCACTGCGCCACCGCATCGCCGTAGGCTCGTATCTCGAACTGGGCGTGCCAGTCCATGCGCAACCGCAGGAAGTGGAAGAGGTTGTGCAGATCCTGCTTCCAGTAGAACTCGGTGTAGAGGCCCACGGGCAGGACTTCGCGTGCCATCTCGCGGGCGACGCCATCGGCCAGGAGCGCCTCGTAGGTCTCGTAGCTCCTGCGCAAGGCGCTGTCGAACGAGTCGCTGGCCCGTCGTGCCGCCGATGGCTCGATCGAGCCTTCACCGACCTGCCGGCTGCGTTTGCCCTGGGCGCGTACCTGATCGGGCGTCGGAAGGTAGAATTCGTCGGCCAGGACGGAATAGCGGCCGCTGATTTCATTGAGCGACGCCGATCTGTGTCGCATCCACTGCCTTGCCACGAAGATCGGCGCCTTGATGTGCAGCGTCAACTCGACCATCTCGAACGGCGACGTATGCCGGTTGCGCAGCAGGTAGTCGATGAGGGCGGCATCCTCGCGAACGGACTTGGTGCCTTCTCCGTAGGAAACTCGTGCGGCCTGGACGATCCTGTCGTCGTTGCCAAGATAGTCGATGAGGCGTACGAAGCCGTGGTCGAGGACCTTGATCGGATTGTCAAGGAGGGCGTCCGCCTCGGGTGCGTTGTTGCGGGCCATGGAGGATTGTACCGTCACGAACCTCGGCACCTGGGGGTTCGGCGGGCTGCCGCGGCGATCGAGGCGGCAGGGGCCGAGGAGAACCCGGGGTTAGATTTCCGTGAGGATTCATAAGGCTGGCCCTAACGCGCCTCGGGTCCTCTCATGAAAAAGCAGTGAGGCCAGCATGTGAATGAGGTATTTTTCACGCAAAATTGCCTTGCGGATGGGCCGAATTGAGCTTCCGCAACGTTGACACCCACACCCCTCTATGTGATACTTTCCCTGGATTTGCGTGAGACCGTGGCCGCACCGGAGGGAGGTGTACCACTTGAACCGGCTTCGAGAACGCGCAACTTCCGGCGAGTAACGACACCAGAGACAAAAGGGCAGCGGAGGAAACTCGGAAACTCCTTGCCGTCGTTTTATGTCGCCTCGCCGCAACGAGCACAACTTCTTCAAGTTCAAGGGGTAAATCAAGCATGAAAAAACTTCTGATCACGCTCCTGGCTGCGTTGTTTGCCAGCGGCGCCTTCGCCCAGACCCCGTTCCCGGATATCCCGGATAACCACTGGGCCGCGGAGGCCGTCGAGCAAATCACGGACCTGGGAATCGTCATCGGCTTCCCCGATGGCACCTTCCGCGGTAATGAAGCGTTCACTCGCTATCAGGCCGCGCTGGTAGTCTCCCGACTGCTGGACGTCATCAACGAGGACCTCGACGCCCGCCTCGCCCTGTCCGAAGAGGACATGGCCTCGCTGCGGAACGCTCTGCAGGAACTCGCCTCCGACGTCGCTGCGCAGGGTGTGCAGCTCTCCTCCGTGGAGAGCACCGTTGCGTCTCTCTCCGATGACGTCGCGGCCAACACCAACCGTCTCGATGAACTCGAGAACCTGCTTCAGGGCATCGGCGAGACCGACCCCGACGTCGTACGCGATCTGCTCAACCAACTCGCCTCGCTGCGCGTAGCGGCCGACACCGCTCAGGCGCAGGCCGAAGCGGCCGAAGACCTCGCTAACGACGCTGTGGACGCGGCCAACGCCGCCGCCACTCGCGCTCGCGAGAACGCCGCCGCCATCGCCGCTCTGAACAGCGTCGTTCAGGGCCTCGGCGACCGCATCACCGCGCTCGAGCAGGGCGCTGGTGCTCCTGCCGGCGCAGTGCCGGATCTGGACTTCGAAGGCACCGAAGCGGACATCGCGAACATCCGCGAGTTCGTCATCCTCCTCCGCCGTGACCAGGTCGCCCTGCGTGACCGCGTCGCCGCCCTGGAAGAGGACGTCGCCCGGGTCGACGCTCTCGAAGAGCGCGTAACCGCTCTCGAGAACAACCCGCTCGGCCTCTCCGGCTCGATCAGCGTGGACTACCGCGTTGAGCGTATCTCCGGCGAAGCCTTCGACGTCGACCGCGCCTACGGCCTCAACGCCGAGCGCGACATGGGCCAGTCTGTCTTCAGCAGCGGACCTGAGGACCTGAACGACGACGACGACACGACCGACGTCGGCGAACCGGCTCAGGATCGCGCCGATATCGACGGCACCGATACGCCCGTCACCGCCTCGCTCGACCTGAGCGTGGACTTCGGGAACGCCTTCGACGCGGCCGGCGCGCCCAACGCTCTGAACCAGTTCAGCGCTGCGGTCAGCATCGACCTGCGTAAGGGCTTCTTCTGC